>JAHJSQ010000126.1 GCA_018830325.1 Gammaproteobacteria bacterium | reverse complement strand
TAGTGACAGGCCTGCTTGAAACTGAATTTTATTCATGGCCATGAGCTGACTCCTTGGTAATTAAGTGGCCAGTATGCGCCTTCTGGCCGTGAATATCCTGGTTTTTGGGCTTTAGCTGAAGAAACTTGCTAATCAGGAAAATCTTTAACAATTCATGGCAAACGATATGAATTGCACCATCTAAAACCAAGCCATTGTAAAAAAATCCTATACATTTTTTGTTTATACCTTTCACACTTCATATTTCGGCAGTGTCTTAAAGAGGGATCGAGCACCCCGGTGCCGAATTTTGATCTTCGATGGTATAGTTAGCAATCATGCGTTTAAGCCCACCCAATGAACGCCTCGACAAACATAAGCCCACCATTACTAAATTACACGATTTTTCAGTTCGAACTAAGCTGTATCGTCAAGATTTCAAACCCATGGGCGCAAAAAACAAAAACATCGGTTTCAGACTTGACAAAATTTCCTTATTAGAGAAACTAAAGCAGTTTTTTAAAATTAGAGTACCCCCTTGAACGATATTCCCCTTAGTATACTTTTCGGCACACTGGCAATTCTTCTTTTACTCTCTGCGTTTTTTTCCGGATCGGAAACAGCCCTAATGACTCTCAACCGTTATCGGCTGAAACATTTGGTAAAAAAACGCCATCGCGGGGCAACTAAAGCTCACAAACTTCTCAAGCGTCCCGATCGCCTGATCGGACTAATATTATTGGGTAACAATTTCGTTAACGTCCTAGCTTCTTCTATTGTTACCGTCATTTCCATTCGCTTGGGCGGTGAATCGGCCATTGCCATCGGCGCCGGCGCGCTGACCTTGGCCATTTTAATCTTTTCCGAAGTGACGCCAAAGACTTTAGCCGCGATCAGACCTGAATCGTTGGCTTTTCTATCCGCGTGGATTTATGTACCGTTATTAAAAATATTTTATCCGATCGTTTGGGTCGTCAATCTTATCTGCAACCTATTACTTAGAATATTCGGCATTCATGTCTCAATAAACAGACAAGAAACCATTAATAAAGAAGAACTTAGAAGCATCGTGTCGGAGGCCGATAGCTTAATGCCCACCCGTTATCACAACATGATGCTGAGTATTTTGAACTTGGAGTCCGCTACGATCGAAGATGTTATGACGCCGCGCAATGAAATCATCGGCATCGACTTAGAAGACCCTATAGAAACGATTATCGAGGTCCTTCAAAATAGCAAACATACTCGTTTACCCGTCTATAAAAAAAGCATCAATAGAGTACTCGGCTTTTTGCATTTACGAACGGCGCTGTCGTTCACACAGCAGCCTGAATTCGACAAGCAACATATTACAAAAAACCTTATCAAGCCTTATTTCATTCCTGAAAACACGCCTTTACACACGCAAATGCAATATTTCAAGAACGAAAGGATCCGTATCGGACTGGTTGTAGATGAGTACGGCGATGTTTTAGGGCTAGTTACACTAGAAGATTTATTGCAAGAAATCGTGGGCGAATTGGTCAACGAGGACTTGGGTGTCTTCAAGCAATCCGACGGCAGTTACCTGGTCGATGCCAGCTTGACCGTACGGGAATTAAACCGCATCGCCAATTGGGAGCTCCCTACCGAAGGCCCTAAAACAATCAACGGATTGATTATCGAGTTCATGGAAACCATCCCGGAACCGGGAACCAGCTTAAAATTGCACGGCTATCCGGTGGAGATCATCAAACGTAACAAAAACTCAGTCACACAAGTCAAATTTCTTCCGTTCAAGACAGGTCATCATTAACACTATTTTTTGGGCAACAGAATTAATACGGTCTATACTTTATGTCTGATAGTTAAGTACTCGCGGATACCATGGCAAAATTCACCGTTTTTTTCAAAGATAAAGCGATCGATTCGGTATTGTTTGAATCGGGCGTTATGCATATCGGTCGCGACGAAAGCAATGATCTGACACTCAACAGCTTGGCGGTAGCTCCAGCACATGCTGCCGCGATCATTAAGCAAAACGGTTGCCTAATCAAACAACTCAACGATGATTTTCCATTGATCGTCAATGGCGAAAAGCTTAAAGAATCCCTTCTTAATAATAACGACCGCATTACCCTTGGAAAATATTCCCTGATATTCAATACCACAGAGTCGGTGGCTGAAATACCCAAGCACGAAAGTCCCGAGGTTAGCCAGCTGAATCAAGAAATCGGGCAAAACCTGAACCTGCCCGAAGCTAACCTTCAGGTCATGGACGGACAGCATATCGGAAGAATTCTCCCCATGAAAAAAGCCATGACTCGGTTAGGACGAAACGGCGGAGGAATTGCCGTTATCGCCCGACGAAAAGAAGGTTACTTCATTTCGTCGCTGGAAAACAATTCGAGCATGACGATCAATAATCAGCCCTTGGGCGATAAAACCGTAAAACTGAATAACAACGACCTGATTGTCATCGATAATACCACCCTACAGTTCTTTCAAAATCCAAATAAATGAAGACCACCTCACCCACCGACAAACGCCGTTATCATCGTATTTTTTACGACACCCCTGCACAATTGAGCTGCGACGAAATAAACCAGCCTTGCAGACTGGTCGACCTTTCATTGAAGGGTTGCCTGCTTCGATTCGATGGCCCGTGGAAAGGCGACTTGGATAAGATTTATATGCTCACATTCAGCCTTTCCGAGGACTACACCATTGCAATGGCGCTAAGCATATCGCATATCGTCGATGACACTGCCGGATTTAAATGCGAACACATCGACATCGATAGCATCACACACCTGAGACGCCTCGTTGAATTGAATCTTGGCGATAGTGAATTATTAGAACGAGACTTACTTGCGCTGACCGAGCTCGAGCCTTGAGTAGCCTCCAGGCTATCAGCACGCGGAACAAGTTACTCCCTTTATACTCGTCGTAGATCAAAATTCGGCGCCTGGGTGAACGGCAGTCCTCGATAGTCACATCCCATACCTTTTAGTCTTCGACGGTTTTTGGATCAAAAGGAAGTATTAGCATTCAACCTCACCTAATACATCCAATGCCTCGGCCAAATTAGCAACCGGGTAAATCCTTAAACCTTCAATGGCTTTTTTAGGAGCATTACTCTTTGGTATCACCGCCTTCTTAAAGCCGTGCTTAGCCGCATCGTTGATTCGCGCCAAACCGTTCGCAACCGGTCTAATTTCGCCATTCAAACCCAGCTCTCCAAAAAAAAACGTATCATGCGGAATGATTTTATCTTTCAAGCTGGATACGATCCCGACCACAATCGCCAAATCGGAACTGGTTTCGGTAACCTTGATGCCGCCGACCACATTCGCATAAATTTCATCATTGGCGGTAAATATACCGCCGTGTCTCGATAATATCGCCAGCAACATCGCCAACCGATTCTGATCGAAGCCTACTGCCAAGCGCCGGGGATTTCCGTATTGACACTCGGTGACCAATGCTTGAATTTCAACCAACAATGGCCGGGTGCCTTCCCACAGCACAGTTACAACACTACCCGAGGACGGTTTTTCGGCGCGGTTTAGAAACATCGCGGAAGGGTTTTTAACCTCTTTGAGACCGGTACTGTCCATCGCAAAAAAACCCAATTCGCCAACACTACCAAAACGATTCTTATCGGCTCTAAGCACCCTAAATCGAGCATCGTTAGTCGAAGACAACACCACTTGGGTATCGACAATATGACTGAGCGTCATCGGCCCCGCTAACGACTGATCCTTCGTGACATGCCCGACCAAAAACACCGAGACATTATGCCGCTTGGCATATTGAGTCAGGTAACTTGCCGACTCCCTAACTTGAGATACCGACCCCGGTGCCGAGTCGGTATCTTGGGTATACATGACCTGTATCGAATCGACCACTAAAACCTGCGGATTAATGTCGTCCAACACATCGCACACGTTCTGCACCGAAGTTTCCGCGAGCATGTTGATCCGCTCGCCTGACACATTCAATCGGTGGGCCCGCTCGGCGATTTGCTGCAAAGACTCTTCGCCTGAAACATAGAGCACATCAATCCCGCGTCGGGCCATATCGGCAATTGCCTGGAGCAATATGGTACTCTTTCCGGCTCCCGGCGCGCCGCCGATCAGCGTTACGCTGCCTCTGACAACACCGCCGCCCAAAACTCGATCAAACTCAGAAATCCCGGTCGACAGTCGCTCCGCCTGAGCCAAATCAACATCTGATAAGGCTTGCACGGACGACCTAATCCCGGAATAGCCATCCGTTCTCTTATTTCGCTCGGATTTGCCTGCACCAAGCCTCACTTCCTTAATTGAATTCCATGCTCCACAGGCAGTGCATTGACCGTTCCAACGAGGGTAATCGGCACCGCACTCCTCGCATACGAAGGCTGTTTTCGTTTTTTTACTCATATCGGATTAAAAATTACGCAAGAAACAGCCTGCTTAGCCCTACTCTTGTGGGATTCGATAACCGCGCCCGCGCAATGTTTCGATCGGCTTACTTGTCCCGTCGGGATCAAGCTTTTTTCTTAAACGACCAATAAAGACTTCGATCACATTACTATCCCGATCGAAATCCTCTTCATAAATATGTTCAGTCAATACCGACTTTGATATGACTTCGCCTTTACGAAACATCAGGTACTCAAGCACTTTGTATTCAAACGCGGTCAATTCGAGCCTCTCGCCGGATACCCTGACCTCTTGTGCGGCAGTATCCAATTCGATATTCGCGTGCTTTAAAACAGGATGGGCCTTGCCTCCGGAGCGCCTAATCAAGGCATTGAGACGAGCTAACAATTCTTCGTAATGAAAAGGTTTGACTAAATAATCATCGGCGCCGGCTTCAAGGCCTTCCACCTTTTCCTGCCAGCGGCTTCTTGCGGTCAAGATCAATATTGGGATAACCACCTCATCTTTACGCAAACGTTTAATCAATTCGATACCTGAAAAATCGGGAAGACCTATATCAACGATGGCCGCATCGATCGGGTACTCCTTACCCAAATAATAACCGTCACTGCCTTTATTAGCCGTATCAACGGCAAAGCCCTTATCGGTCAAAAATTTTTTGATTTGTTCGCACAGAATTAATTCGTCTTCAACGACTAAAATACGCATCGGTCACTTCCTTTTAGGATCGAGTATGAAAAAACTTCGACAACTGCAGGAAGGGGGTTCGGTGGCTCGATTGACAAGTGTCGGCGGCAGGGAAAGCCGCCGTCAAGCCTACATGGACGTATTCACGGCGCCCTGTCAAGCGAGTCACCGTACCGCAGCAAAGCCTACTACTTGTAGAAGTCATTTTGTGCATGTTCCTTACCTATCCCTACCTAATAATCGCCCTGTTTCTGCATCGATACGCTGATATTGTATTCTGCCGTCGGGTGTCAGGATTTTGATGACATGAACCTTTCGGTCTTCAATCGATTCGGTTTTAGCCCCCAGCACTTTGACTTTGCTGTCTTGACGAACTTGCTTGGTCGCTTCATCCAAACTTACCATCGCGACCATAAATTCGCCCCCGAATGAAACCGAGACAGGTAATAATGCGGTCATCAATACCACTTTGATTAAATTTGTCATTGCTAATCCAGCACCTTAAATTAATATTCGCATTTGCCTTAAAAGCGACCAAGGCAATGAAGTAGACCGAGCTTAAAGGGTTCATCTGAACCCTTACTGAATAAAAGGTTATTGAATCAGCATTTTTTCGCTAAAGACGCCTAGCGACTTACCGAACGACGCACCGATTCTACCCGCTAACTTATCGAGTAAGCGCTCGGGCGGCGTAAAATTAACCAACTTTTCAGCGCCGATAACTTGCTTGGCAACATAATTTACACTACCGAAATCGTCGGCCAGGCCCAATTCAACCCCTTCTTTCCCGGTCCAAACCATACCGGAAAATATCAAGTCAGTCTCCTTTAAACGTGTTCCTCGTCCTTCTTTTACCGCATCGATAAATTGCTGGTGCACTTGGCCGAGCAATTTCTGCATATGCTGAATTTCTTCTTCATCTACCGGTAAAAAAGGATCGAGCATACCTTTATGCTCCCCGGACGTCAGCAGACGTCGTTCTACCCCCAGCTTATCGAGCGTATCGACAAAGCCGAAACCATTCATCAACACGCCGATCGAACCGATCAGGCTGGCTTGATTCACATAAATTTTATCGGCTGCCGAAGCGACGTAATAGCCGCCGGACGCACAGATATCTCCCACGACCGATATAATCGGCAAGTCGGGATATTCTTTCTTCAATTCCCTGATTTCATGAAAGATATAGTCCGATTGCACAGGGCTCCCACCCGGTGAATTGACATTCAGAATGATGCCGCGCGTACTATTGTCTTTCGCGGCTTGACGCAGCCCCTTGATAATGCGGCCCGCATTGGCATCCTTATCCTCGGCAATCATGCCGACCACATCGATCACCGCGGTATGCCCCTTAATGTCCAAACCCATCCCGATGTCGTCCTTCCACTTTGGAAACATAATTGCCGCAAAAATGGCAACCAAATACAAAAAAGTCAGCATTTTGAAAAAAATGCCCCAGCGCCGTGCTCTTCTTTGTTCCGTTATCGCCGCAAAAGCTAATTTTTCTATCGTTTCCCGCTCCCAACCGTCTTTCCGTTCCGATTTAGAAACGGCCTGGCTGTCATTATTGCTTTCCACTTGTTAACCTCAAATAAATTTCAGTAATTGTGATGTTTGTGCCAAATTAAATAGAGGGTCGTATTGCCGTAACAGTTCCGGACTATGCGCACCGCAAGCAACGGCCGCCGAAACAATTCCCGCATTACGAGCCATTTGCAAATCATGAATCGAATCGCCGACCATCAAGGCTCGTTCGGCCGGAATTTCGAGGCGATCGATGATTTCTTGCAACATGACAGGAGCCGGCTTGGACGCGGTTTCGTCGGCGCAACGAGTGATGTCGAACAAATGCTCGGTACCGGTTTGCATGAGAGCCTTCTGCAAGCCTTTCCGCCCCTTTCCAGTAGCCACCGCCAATCGATAACCATTCGTTCTCAGGACATTTAGCATATCGAACACGCCCTTAAACAAATCGGCTCGGCTCAGCTGCTTGGCAAAAAACGCCCTGCCGTAATGCTCGATAAACGTATTCCTGGCGTCCTTATCGGCTTCCGGGAACAGCTGGCGAACAGCATTATCGATGCTCAATCCGATCACATCCTTTGCCGCTTGATCCTCAGGCACCTCAAAACGACATCGAACAGCGGCATCCTGCAAACAATGCACGATCCAATCGATCGTATTGACCAGTGTTCCATCCCAATCAAAAATAATCAAATCAAAGCGCTTAGGAACGAACATCAAACAACTTCTTCAAATGTTGGAAGGGAGGTTCGGTGGCTCGATTGACAGGTGTCGGCAGCAGGGACAGCTGCCGTCAAGCCTACAGGGATGTATTCACGGCGTCCTGTTAAGCGAGTCACCGAACCTCCACAAAGCTTACTGTTTCGAGAAGTTGTTTTATGCATATTCCTTAGTCATCATCATTATTGTTAATTAATGCGTCCATTAGCTTCGGCACGGGCGCGGTAATCTGTAATCGTTGACCGGTAACGGGGTGGACGAATTCCAATCGGTAAGCGTGCAAAAACATTCGCTTAAAACCCATTTTTTTGAACGCCTTATTAACCTCGAAGTCTCCATAACGCTCGTCGCCGATGATCGGATGACCTAGCCATGTGGCATGAACACGAATCTGATGTGTTCGTCCGGTCTTAGGTGACGCTTCGACCAAAGTCGCATTCGGCAATAGCTTGATGCGTCGGAAAAAAGTTTCGGCTTCTTTTCCCGATCGACTCACTTCGACCATACGCTCGCCGCCTTTGTTAACATTTTTTTGCAACGGGGCTGTAACCACCAACTTTTTTCGCGCCCAACGACCCGCTAATACGGCCAAATAGGTTTTTTGAATATCGTCGCCGCGAAACAGTTCATGCAGTTTTCGCAAAGCACTCCTTTTCTTCGCAATCAATAAACAACCGGAAGTATCCCTATCCAAGCGGTGCACTAACTCTAGAAACGGCGCAGCAGGTCTTAATTGCCTAAGCCCTTCGATGACCGCAGAATCCAGTCCGCTACCGCCATGCACGGCAAAACCGGACGGCTTATTGAGCACCAACAGCACATCGTCTTCATACAAAATGTCATGCTCTAGACTTTGTCTTAATGATTGAGGCACAAATGCGTCATTTTCGGTCTCGGCAACGCGTATCGGTGGAATTCTGACGACATCGCCCTCCTTTAAGCGATATTTTACATCCACACGGCCCTTATTGACGCGTACCTCGCCCTTTCGAACAATCCGATAAATCCG
The DNA here is from genome assembly GCA_018830325.1 of Gammaproteobacteria bacterium. Lineage (GTDB taxonomy): Bacteria > Pseudomonadota > Gammaproteobacteria > Methylococcales > Methylomonadaceae > Methylotuvimicrobium. Next base: position 3,077 of record JAHJSQ010000126.1, on the reverse strand, counting down.
ACTTTTAGGCACGCCTTTCAGCTTGGCAATCAAAAAGTTATCAAGCCGTTGATCGCAGTTTTCTTCAAAAACTTCAATAAATTGAACGCCTGAATGCGTTTCTTGCTGTACTGGTTTCATCGAATAATGATACCAGTATATTTTATGACATGATTCTTTAAATTGATGAGTGCCGTTAACATTGATATATTAGGCCAGTTTATACAACTAAAATAAACGCTCCGTCCGCCTTATGCGATTAGGAGCCCTAAAAAATTATTCGCTGAACAGTTACTAAACGACTGTTCAGTCATTGGAATTTTGGGTTTTATCGTTCGACCCGTGATGAGCGAAATATAATAATTCCTGTTTAGGAAGGATTTTACAAGAAGACAGGCTTGCGCACATCTATTCGCATCGAATAAATCATGCTGAATAAACAATGCATATTCTTTTGCTTTTCATAACTTAAACGAATGAACGAAAGCAAGCGAGACCGCCAATCATAGGACGGCACAAATATCCGTCCCGACCCTAAAGGCCGCGGCATCGTAACAGCCCATACGAAGGTCTAACGCCGATGTGCAACCTGAATGTCTTAAAAAAATTCTAAACATGGAGCAGGAATAATCAAGGATACCTTAAATGAAAAGAATGCTTATCAATGCCACGCAACCTGAAGAACTGCGTGTCGCTTTGGTAGATGGTCAAAAACTTTATGATTTTGACATTGAAGTCCCTTCAAAAGAACAAAAAAAGTCAAACATTTACAAAGGCATTATTACCCGTATCGAACCTAGCCTAGAAGCCGCTTTCGTGAATTACGGCTCCGAAAAACACGGCTTTTTACCGTTTAAAGAAATCGCTCCGAACTTCCGGCAACGCGCGGAAGGAGACACCTCCGAAGGCGGACGAGCATCGATCAAAGATCAAATCAAGGAAGGCCAAGAAATCGTCGTTCAAATCGAAAAAGAAGAACGCGGAAACAAAGGCGCGGCATTAACCACCTACATCAGCCTCGCCGGAACCTATTTGGTATTGATGCCGAACAACCCGAAAGCCGGCGGTATTTCCAGGCGAATTGAAGGCGATACGCGAAATGAATTGCGTGAAGTCATGACGGCGCTGGAGATTCCCGACACCATGGGCCTGATCGTCCGTACCGCCGGATGCGGCAAGAGCGCCGAAGAGCTGCAATGGGACTTGAATTATCTATTACAACTCTGGGAAGCGATCGAGCGTTCGGCTAGCGAGCACTCCGCACCTTTTTTGATATTCCAAGAAAGCAATGTCATCATCAGGGCCTTACGCGACCATCTACGCGGTAACATTGATGAAATCCTGATCGACAAGGAAGAAGCATTTCACCTGGTGCAAAAGTTTTTGAAACAGGTCATGCCGCACTTTTTGTCCAAAGCGAAACTCTATCAGGATTCGGTACCGTTGTTTAGTCGCTATCAAATCGAATCGCAAATCGAAATCGCCTACGGACGCGAAGTATCGCTGCCATCCGGCGGCTCGATCGTGATCGATCATACCGAAGCATTGACCTCGATCGATATTAACTCGGCACGCGCGACCAAAGGCAGCGACATCGAAGAAACCGCTTTGAATACCAACCTTGAGGCCGCTGATGAAATCGCTCGTCAGTTACGGCTTCGCGATTTGGGCGGTTTGTTCGTTATCGACTTCATCGATATGATGGCTAATAAAAATCAACGCGCAGTCGAAAACCGCTTACGCGATGCGTTAAAAATCGATCGCGCTCGCATACAAACCAGCCGGATTTCGCGATTCGGTTTGCTGGAAATGTCTAGACAACGACTTCGACCTTCGCTAGGTGAATCTACGCAACTGATCTGCCCTCGCTGTAAAGGCCAAGGGACGATTCGTAATGTCGAATCGGTCGCGTTGGCAGTGTTGCGGGTACTGGAAGAAGAAGCGATGAAACCCGGCACCGAAAAAGTCATCGCGCATTTGCCGATCGAAAGCGCGACTTTCCTGCTCAATGAAAAGCGGCCAGCTATCGAATTGATCGAGTCTCGATTAAAAGTCGGCATCGTGATTTTGCCGAGCAAACACCTGGAAACGCCGGCTTACACGATCGACCGGATCAAAGCCAAGGATGCGATCGAGGAAAAACCTAGCTATCTACAAATTAAGGAAGAAGATATTCCGCTTCCTGAATTCGCGCAACAGATCAAACCTAAAGCCGAACAAGCGGCTATTAAGGAATTTCTACCCGATGCACCTGCGCCGGTACAAAACCGCAACACCTCGGCCAGCCTGATTAAGCGCTTTTGGCAAAAATTGGTCGGCGGTAAAGAAGAAACGCCAGCCATGCCCCAGCCAGCCAAAAAACAGGAACGAAAAGAAGGCGAAGAAAGAACGCCGGGCAAAAAACGCGATAACAAACGTGGACCGGGGAGTCGAAACAACCGACCTAAAAGACCCGTCAATAAGCGTGAAACAAAACCTGACGAACAGAAAGAGACCATTACCGAAGAAGTCGCTCAACAACCGGTTGAGCCGGACAAAACTACGAATGAAGCTGTCGAACAACCGGTAAAAAAATCGCCATCCAGAAATGGGAGAAGAGGCCCGAATCGACGCCGCCCTCGGAACCCGAATTACAGAAAACCGGAATCCTCACAACAGAGCGAAACCAGCGGACCGAATGTTCCGACTCAAGCCGATGAAGGCCCGAAATCGGCAGAAGTGGTTAAAACACAAGACGAGAAGCCTCGCCGTGAACAGGACGCTACCGCCGCTAAACCGGACAACACTACCGACAGCAAACCCGCTGTTAAATCCGAAAGCGAATCGGACGCCTAAACTTTAATCCCTTTTAAACTCACGGTTGCCGGGCTAAAAAACCTTGGCAACCGTGATTGCTATACCGCAGCTTAAATTTCGTAATTATTCACCTCCCTATCGTTCTAACGCTCGTCTTTATGCATAAATTGTAGGGTACGCTGCGCGTACCAAAGCCGTGCCCTGGCGGTTCGGTTGGCACATGAATATCGCGGGGTTACCATGGTACGCACAGCGTACCCTACGCGGTTCGTCTAGCGTTAGGTGATCCGCTAATGTTAAGT
>JAHJSQ010000125.1 GCA_018830325.1 Gammaproteobacteria bacterium | reverse complement strand
TGTCCGTCAAAGGACGCCGTGAATACATCCCTGTAGGCTCTATGCCAGCTCCATGCTGGCCCCTCACCTAGCGTTAGGTGAGGGGCCGCACACCCTGGCGCCTCCTCAGGCACTGCCGAAATTTGAAGTGCGAAAGGTATATCAACCGTTATAACGCTGGAATATCAAGGTCGCGTTGGTGCCGCCGAAACCGAAACTATTCGACATGATCGTATTCAATGTAACGTTGTCCTTAAATTCGCGCACGATAGGAATATCGGTTGCATCGGGGTCGAGTTCGGTAATATTGGCCGAAGCGCTTAAAAAACCTTCTTCCATCATCAACAATGAATAAATCGCCTCATTGACGCCGGCAGCGCCGAGCGCATGACCGGTCAGCGACTTGGTCGAACTAACCTTAGGCACATTACCTTGTCCAAACACGGTGCGCAACGCCTCGAGCTCTTTGGTATCGCCGACCGGCGTGCTGGTGCCGTGCGCATTGATATAATCGATCTTCGCATCGACGGTCGCCATTGCTTGCTGCATACAGCGTACCGCGCCTTCGCCGGATGGCTGCACCATGTCGTAACCGTCCGAAGTCGCACCGTAACCGGTTAATTCGGCATAGATTTTAGCGCCGCGCGCCTTGGCATGTTCGAGCTCTTCGATCACAAGCACGCCGCCGCCGCCGGAGATCACGAAGCCGTCGCGAGTTGCATCATAAGGGCGCGATGCAGTTTCGGGAGCATCGTTATATTTCGACGACAACGCGCCCATGGCATCGAATAATAGCGACATCGTCCAATGCACCTCTTCGCCGCCGCCGGCGAATACGACATCCTGCTTACCCATTTGAATCAGTTCCATTGAATGACCGATGCAGTGCGCGCTGGTCGCACAGGCCGAACTGATCGAATAATTGACGCCTTTAATCTTGAAAGGCGTGGCCAAACAGGCGGTGTTCGTACTCGACATCGTTCTCGGCACCATGTAAGGACCGACTTTTTTAATGCCTTTTTCGCGCAAAATATCGGCAGCATCGACCAAATTCGATGTCGACGGGCCGCCGGACCCCATGACTAATCCCGTTCTGAAATTAGAGATTTCAGACTCCTCAAGCCCCGAATCCTCGATCGCCTGTTGCATCGCAACATAATTGAACGCGGCGCCGTCGCCCATGAAACGTTTAATTTTTCGATCTATGAATTCATTAAGATCGATATTAATCGCGCCGCGCACATGGCTTCTAAAACCAAGCTCTTGATAATCATTGGCAAACGAAATTCCGGAACGACCTTGTTTCAAGGAATCGACTACCTCTACACGATTATTTCCGATGCTGGAAACAATACCTAAACCGGTCACTACGACTTTTTTCATCAACTACGCCCCCAAACCATCAATTACGCCCCTAAAAATCTTCTGTTGAAGTAAACAAACCCACTCGCAAATCGGTCGCTTCGTATATTTCCTTACCGTCGACTTCCATCGTGGCATCGGCAATGCCCATGACTAATTTTCGCATAATCACTCTTTTCAAATGAATACGATATGTCACTTTTTTTGCGGTGGGACGAACTTGACCTGTAAATTTAACTTCGCCGACCCCCAATGCACGGCCTTTACCGGGCCCGCCCATCCAGCATAAATAAAACCCGACCAATTGCCACATTGCATCCAAACCGAGACATCCCGGCATCACCGGGTCGCCTTGAAAATGGCATTCGAAAAACCACAAATCGGGTTTAATATCCAATTCAGCAATGATTTCACCTTTACCATACTTACCTCCTTCGTCGGAAATATGAATGATGCGATCCATCATTAACATATTCGGTAATGGTAATTGCGCATTTTCCGGCCCGTACAACTCCCCCCTGCCGGACATTAATAATTCTTCGCGCGTAAAACTATGCTGCTTCCCCATTATTAGTACCTAAGCTAAATTTTTATTAAACGGTGTATTATCCATTAGATAACAAAAAAAATCAGCTCAATTTTCATCCGAAATGGCGATAGACCGCGTTATCAAATCTTCCCGACAAGCATCAACCGGGCTGCACATCTTTCATGACATCGCCGAGCCGAATCGAATCTCGTTCCATCATAAGCTGATAAATCATCGCATAACCTAAAACCGCAGCGACATATTCCCGGGTTTCCTTAAACGGGATCGTTTCCATCCAAATATCGGCCGGTAAGGGGTGATGCCTCGGTAACCATCGATCGACTCTTCCCGGACCGGCGTTATAAGCGGCAGCGGCAAGGGCAAAATGACCGCCGAAACGGTCGAGCATTTGCTTGTAATAATGCGTACCGTACTTAACATTTACATTAGGCTGATACAAGCTATTTTCCGATTGCCATGTTTCATTGAGTTTTCGCGCGATTTGCCGACCGGTTTGCGGCATGATTTGCATCAAACCGCGCGCGCCGGCCGGCGACCTTGCCTTAGGGTCGAAAACGCTCTCCCGACGAATCAGCCCCAATACAATAGCCGGGTCTAAGGCCTGTTGTCTTGCCTGTTTTTTAATGTCGTCGAGATAATCGAGCGGAAAGCGCAAGCTTACATCGTCCCAATATTCCGCTTTCGCAATCGTAAATACCGCGGTCTGCGTCCAGCCCCACTGCTGCGCTAATTTGGCGGCAACTAGAACTTGCTCCTTATCAAGCCTATCCAGCAAATACCACCATTGCCGAACTCCTTCCTGCTCTCGACCTACTGACTTCAGTTCGGCAACGAGACTCACGGCAGGCATCCGTTCAAAACTTGACAATTGCTCCGATGTCAATGCCAGAGGGCGATCGGAGAGCATCGGTGGCTTATTCAGAGTTTCCGCCGCGATAAACCCGAACAAACTGCGATCGCTTGCCAATGCTTCAAATACCTTGCTGCCTCGCTCGCGTTGCCCGGCTTCATTCAACGCGCGGGCCAACCAATATTGCCAACGGGGTTGGTTTTTTTCCTGTTCGCTTAAACCGCTCAAAGCTTCAATGACATGAGTCCAGTTTTGTTCGAGCAAGGCCGCTCTAACCCGCCATTCCCTAGCCGCAGCATCGGCATTGTTAACCCTACTCAATCGCTCATAAGCTCCCGGCCTTCTCTCAAAAGCCAGTGATAGGCCTAACTTACGTTCGACTTTATCGATAGTCTCGACCGACATTTGATAACGACCTTTATTGCCGTCCCAAACACTCAACGCCGCATCCAAATCGGAATCGGCCAAGCGCTCGATGCCGTAAGCGAAAATCGATCCAAGCATTCGATAATCTTTTTGCCATTCGGACGACTGCTCTGCAATTCGAGGCGACTGATGCACCTTGAGCCAAAAGTCGGCCACTGACTGCTCGTTCGGACCGAGCAATTTTTTAATATATTGGGCCAAGGAAACCCTGTTGTTTCTCAAGGCCAGCTCGAATCGCCGCCAAATCATGTTTTGCGTTAATTGACCCGATGCCATCAATTCGTTTAATAGAGCATCACAAGCTTTTGGCTGCGAATAACCGACCGTCCAAAGTTTTTTGGCTTCGATCAATGCGTCATCCCGAAACCCGGTTTTTAATCTGGCCCATTGATAATGACATGCTAACTCGGCATTGCCAGTCGGCCGATAATGCTCAACCAATGCCTGCCACCGCTTGCCGTCCGCCAAATACTTCAACCAATCGCGTCTCAACAACGCCGAATAGCGCATGTCTGAATAATTGATCAAATAACGTTTAATCTCTCTATCGCGGTCCAAATTATTTTTAAGCCATTGATACTTTAGTAACGGATATAAGGGATAATCGCTGAGCGCTTCGGCACTTTTAGGAAAAGCACCGCGATTAATTGACGCAATTTGTTTCTCGGCATCTAAAAATGCCTGGCGCCAATCGTCTATATTCATTGCCGATGCGACTGAAAACGGGCTTAACAGCCCTATCAAACAAATTATTAATTGAACATTCATTGGGTTTAGGGTTTTTAAAAAATACGACACGGCTTATAATTTCGCTAATTATTTAGCATAAGTCATGTATGAGAAGGTGTCAGGCATTGATTTATAAGGCTGTCTGCAACAGGACGTTGCAGTCAGAGCTTACAGGGATGTATTCACGCGTCCTTAGAAATCAATGCCTGACACCAACCTACCGCATGCGCTGAATAGT
>JAHJSQ010000124.1 GCA_018830325.1 Gammaproteobacteria bacterium | reverse complement strand
TTCCCACGCTCCGGCGTGGGAATGAAGACCGAGACGCTCTAGCGTCTCGTACCGCTGGAGCGGTACTCAGGCGTTCCCACGCAGAGCGTGGGAACGATAATTGCCGGGGGACTGAATAGTTACACGCTCTTAGCTTTCCCTCACCTAACGTTAGGTGAGGGACGATCAGGGGATCGCTCCCACAGAGCATTCGGAACCCCTTGTGGGAGAGGAATCCACGGCGGAGTGATGGGTTTTCGTTAGCTTAATGGCAGTAACGCTGGAGCGTGGAAAAGAGAAAATAGCGGGCTTACCACAAAGCCTGACCATTTTAATTCAACGATCCGCTAACGTCGAAATTATCGGCAACTGAACGCCTTGACGCTGACGGAATCCAATCAACGGCGTGATGCCTTTCGATAACAAAGCATTGACTTGAGTCTCGTTCAATAATGTTTCGGTGCCGGGCTGCAAAACCGGCTCATCATCCAAGGTATAACTAAACACCGGTACATCGCTCATCAATAATGCATTGTCCGTACTGTCTTCTTCAGTCATTCTTATTAGCGCACGAGCGCATAACAGGGCCGGATTTCCCCATAGCAGTTCATTCCGGACAGGTACCTCCGAACACTCTTCAAAAGTCAATGTTTCAATTGGATCACGCTTCAATCCGTAGGGTAATCTCAATAAGTAGCGAGGATATGCCAGCACCACGCTATCGGCATTAATCTCGCTAAGGTATCGAGCCCAATGGCTGTTTTTTTGAGATTCGCCTAAGATAGCGCTGTCGATCAATGACTGGTCGGCAGCGCCCAAAAAACAGCCGCCGCAAGTTTTTGCCGTAGCGCTCAAAAATTTTATCAATTCACCATCTTCAGCACTGCCGGTAAAGCTAAAATGGCCGGCCAACAATACATCCCGCTCTTCGTCGTCCAATTGAACATGCGCCAATAAGCGCTCTTTAAACTCGCTGCCCCCTTCATTGACAGCGGCCATTAATTCGGCTTGGCTGATATCGACTAAAAAGAAGCGCTGTTCGTCCGCGTATTCTTCACTGACTAGCGCTTCGGTGGCTCGCCAAAGGGACTCGAGGCTTTTAAAATCCTGTCGTTGCAGTAGGTTTCGCAAAAATTGGCTGATTGTCTTTTCGATCACATCAATCAGAGCCTGATACTGCGGACTAACATCCTTGGTTATATAAGGCGACACCACCCGTTCGATCAATCTTTCCACCGTATCGGCTTTATCGGTCTTTGGCCCCGGCTCTTTGCCCAACAAACGTTGCAAGGTATCCGCTTCAGTCTCGACATCGACTTGCTGCGTTTGGGCCAAAATGTTTTGATTAGGGTCGGTTTGATTGAACGATTGAATTTTCGCCGCAGCCTGCGCCGCCGTTTTGGGATTACTCAACGCTTTTTTTAATTCCAGCAAGTCAGCCAAAATTCGGATTTTGTTAAACCAGGCATCCGGATGAAAGTCTTCGATCGATTCAAAATGCAATATCAAACCTGAGTCGAGATTGAGCGACGGCATGATTTGAGTCATTACCTGCTCAAATGTATCGCTATCGATCCTTTTAATAATACGTTGACTCCATGCAGCATCTCGCTTTCCGGAAAAGTCCCCCAACACATAAATTCGATAGGCCTTAGCGTGTTCTTTTTTAGATGCTATGCCCCGGGCATTAAATCCCATCGTAAAATCAATTCTACTTGACATGCTTTTTCTCCCAACCCGACCGACAAAACCGGACAGTAGCAGACACGGTTTCATCAGACAAGCAATCAAATCGAATCATTTCTTTACGGCACGAAGCTCTGAAACTAAAAAGAGCAGCGTATCCTACAATTCACTTTGAATTTTGATCCGCGAGGGGGGGACATGCCGAAGTTATTGTGTCCGATACAGTTTTTTGGCGAGTTCTACGCGTTCCGCAGCCGTTGCCGGGATTTTTTTAAGCTTCTCGACGGCTTCTAATCGGGGTAAAAGTCCTTTTTTATTAGCTAATTGAATGCTTAACCCGGGGCGAGCGTTGATTTCGAGCATCAGCGGACCGAGTTTCGAATCCAATACGATATCGACGCCGATATAACCGAGCGAAACCAACTCCTTGCAACCCGCCGACAACAGTAAGATTTCCTCCCAATTCGGCAAGTTTAGTCCTGTAATCGTATTCCCTGAATCAGGGTGCGCATCGATCATATCGTTTTGCCATACGCCGGTCGTGGTGACTCCTTGTTCGATATCGATACCCACACCAATCGCGCCTTGATGTAGATTGGCCTTACCGTCGGAAAGCCGAGTTGGCAAACGCAGCATCGACATCACCGGAACTCCCATAAAAATAATCGTCCTGATGTCGGGAACGCCTTGATAGCTCACTAGATCGAAAACCGGATCAAAATCCACCCGATATTCAATCAATGCGACATCCGGTTGCCCGCCCAAACTGTACATGCCACTCAGTATATTGGAAATATGATGGCCAATTTCCTCTTCGGTCAACAAGGTGCCGTTCAGTTTGCGATAACAATTCTTGCTGCGACCATTGACAACGATAATCCCTTCGCCTCCGCTGCCATGCGCAGGCTTGATTGCAAACTCGTCGTAGTTTTTGAGCTTTTCGGCTAAACCGGCAATTTGATATTCCGCTTCAATGACCGCATAGAGTTCGGGGACGGCAATGCCTGAAGCTTGTGCGAGCTTTTTAGTTCGCAGCTTATCGTCGACCAACGGATAATATTTACGCGGATTGTAACGCAGTATATAGTCGCCATTACGCTGATTCATCCCCAATAAACCGACATCTCTTAGCCGTTTCGAGGGGCGTAAATAGTTTTTCCAAGACATGCGACTATCCTTTTATGACGGAACGAAACCGCCACAGCTCAGTTAGGCGATAGCCGGTATAGCGACCTAACAATAAGGTAAACGCTAGAAACGTCAATAATAATTCGGGAAATACAAAAATAAGATGCTCGAGTACGGGATGCGACATCAGCAAATAACCGATCGACGCGATGAATAAGCTACCGATACATTGCTGCAGCGCCTCTGAAGGCCCGTGTTCTTCCCAAACCAAGGACATTCTTTCAATCGTCATCGAAATGATGACCATCGGGAACAAGGCGACCGACAAGCCGCGATCGATACCCATTTTATGACTCATCAAGCTTAGCAACGTCATCAATATCACAACGATGATCAGCACACTCGCGAGTCTCGGCACCAGCAGCAAACGCAAATACTCCAAATAAAAACGCAGCATTAAACCGAATGCGATGAGCAAACCAAATAAAAAAAGCCCCCAAGACAAGCCGGTCTCTCGAAACGCCATCCCGATCAAAATCGGCATGAACGTACCGAATGTTTTAAAGCCGACGACATTTCTCAAAACAACGATCAACAAGGCGCCGATCGGCATCATCAATAAAATCCGGTAAACATTTTGTGTTTGAATCGGTAAATGAAATAGCGAGAACTCCATAATCGGCGAATCGATTTTACCGATACGCTTTTGGGTTACCGCTGCCAATCCAAGCGACTGCTTATAAACCGAAAAGTCGATCTTTTCCGATCGTCCTCCTGTCACTTTCAGTAAGGGCGCGCTTCCGTAATACCAAATGATTGAATTTTCGGGAAAACCGGATGCCCCCGAATGCGGATCAAAAGTCAACCATTGTTCACCGTTATGCACCTGAAGCCAGGGCACCAGCTTACTGTGTCTTGCCCCATCTTTAAGCATCAGGATGTTAACTTGACGAGTCGGAATCCTCGCCCCATGCAAAACATCGATCACTCGCTTCATCCAAGCTTCGGGACCGGTCGCGTCTTTTTTAATGATTTTTACATTGTCGTCGGGACTTGGCGCATTCAACCTTCGCAATAACTCTTGAGTAAAGGATTTGATATCCGCCGATTTGCTTCTGACATCGTCCAACAATGCCGAAACGGCCGTCTGCATGATCTCCGGATACTCGGGTTCTTCAGGATAAGGAACTTTTTTATCGGTAAAAGCTTCTTTTTCACCAGGAACGATTTGCATCCGGTAATACAACGTCTGTTCGCCTGCCGGTCGCCGAACCGCCCATTGAGCGATTCGATTATGATTGACGCTTTCAAGGGTAAGACCGTATCGACCTGAAACAAAGTTTTCATCCAAAAACATATATCCGGGAATTTGTTTCGGCAACATCAAATCGACTTTGGAAGGGCCGGGAGAAGGTTTATAGCTTACCTTGGCTTCTACAGCCCAAATAATCTCATCCTCGACCGGTAACAAAGGTAGATTTAGCTCTGTAACTTTGTAATAAGTGACCGCGACGCTCAATCCGACCAGGATAAGCGCCAAAACATTGACATGAAGGTTTTTCAAAACGATTGCCGTATTAAATAATTGTTGTTATAGGGCCTAAGATCAGAAAGAAACGATACCGAATTATTCTTCCAAGACCGGCTCCGGAAAACCAGGGGAACAAATAATATTTTTTAATTTTTTTGAGTGTTTATGCGTCACGCTTGGATCAACAACGACCTTGTTTTCCAGAAACCTACGACCTAGCAAGACCGGATAAATATAGTTGCCTCGGTCAGCTAGTGTGAACTCCGTCTCGTAATAATTCGAATTCATACAAAACCCTAATTCCACAACGAAACGCTTCGCCGATTCCAGTTTATGTCTTTTAATTCGCGTTTTCCTGACAACCGGCAGCTCTACAGTAGTCGCTTGAGCTTTTTTTTCCAAACCTTTCGGCAATGTAAAACGAACCCAGCTTTGCTCGTCCCGCTCGAACTCTTCAACATTTTTAGCATGGATCGAAGAGGTTCTCGCACCGGTATCAAGCTTTGCTCGAAACCGTATTTGCGCCGGAGATAGAATAATGTCTTCCACCCACCCTGCGATAATTTTTTGATCTTCATATGCGCTGGCTCGACCAAAAGGACTTAACATGACCAACACAATGAAAAGGCTTATACTAACATTTCGTTTCATCATATTTTTCATTAATAATCTTATAGTTAAATCACCCATAAAGAGGGACTGATGCAGCACAATGTTTATAGCTTGTTTTTTTGTAATTATTCAGCATAAGTCATGTATGAGAAGGTGCCAGGCATTGATTTATAAGGCTGTCTGCAACAGGACGTTGCAGTCAGAGCTTACAGGGATGTATTCACGCGTCCTTAGAAATCAATACCTGACACCAACCTACCGCATGCGCTGAATAGTTACGTTTTTTTATTACCATGAAAGGAAGAAAATTGAGCGCTTTATGAATCGTCCCAATATCACAGATAAACCCAATGCAGTAATACCATGTTTGTAACCATTCAGCCCCCGGCAATTATCGTTCCCACTCTCTGCGCTCATCGTTATACATAAGTCAAAAATTACCCTTTTGCAATCTTAACCAATGAGACCTCGATACTTTTTATTGTCATTTAACACCCTCGGATCTCCCTCACCTAACGCTAGGTGATCCGCGTAGGGTACGCTGTGCGTACCATGGTAACCCCGCGTTGTTCATTTCATGTACTAACCGAACCACTAGGGCACGGCTTTGGTACGCGCAGCGTACCCTACAATTTATGTATAACGATGAGCGCTGGAGCGTGGGAACGATAGGAAAGCCCCTTCACACAAGCTCTTGCTTACCAGCCTCGAGAAGCTGGAGCTTCTCGTACTGCACTCCCAAGCAAAGAGCTTGGGAACGAGCGAAAATTGATGCCCACGCAGCCATTCCCTGCTTACTGCTTACTGCTTACTGCTTACTGCTTACTGCTTACTGCTCACTGCTCACTAAATTAAAACTCACAACTTAGTTTTTTTATAGAACCCGTGCTTTCCGCTCTCCTGTTTACCGGGCGCTAAAGGCTTTTCCTTAGGCAAGCCGACCGATTCGAGCAGCACATCCAATGTTTTCGATTCCAGCTCGTGAAAAGCATGAGATTTTAATCCTTCCGGCATCATCAGCAAACCATAGCGTACGCGCATCAAGCGACTGACGGTTACCCCTTGAGATTCCCATAACCGTCTAACCAAACGATTCCGCCCTTCGCTAACAACGACGTGATACCATTTATTAGCGCCTTCCCCGCCGTGAAATTGAATATCGTCGAATTTTGCCGGCCCATCGTCAAGTTCAACACCTTGTTTCAATCGTTCGAGTACCTCATCGGAAACCTCGCCCAAAATCCGCACGGCATATTCTCGATCGACTTGCATCGACGGATGCATCAATCGGTTGGCCAATTCGCCGTTATTGGTCAGCAACAGCAAGCCTGAAGTATTGATATCGAGACGCCCAACCGAAATCCAGCGGCCGACTTGCAACTTAGGTAATTGCGTAAAAACGACCGGCCGGCCTTCCGGATCTTGCCTTGTCACGACCTCACCGACCGGTTTGTGATAAATCAATACTCGGGTAGTTTGATGCGCAAATTTTTCCCAATGAACAACTCGGCCATTAAGCTGCAGATGATCGCCGTTTTGGATTCTATCACCGAGTTTCGCCTGCACGCCGTTAAGCCTGACTCGCCCCTCTTCTATCCAGCGTTCGATTTCGCGCCTCGACCCCATACCGCCGCGCGCCAAGATTTTTTGTATGCGTTCACCGGTTCCATCTTGGGGCTTGGTCAATGTTTTTTTCATCGCGACGGGAGCCTCTACTTCATTCTTCCGCACTTTGGACGAAGGTCTCGACTTCTGCTTTAAATTCGGTTTCCTGCCCTTGTTCTGTGACTTCTGGTCGGTTGTTTTCTTGCTGTTCACTCTGTTCCTGCATTAGTTGCTGATTACTGGCTACCGATAAATCCAATTCTTTGATTTCCTGTAATGTCGGAAGCTCATGCAAGGAAGATAAATCGAAATAGTCCAAAAATTGTTTAGTCGTACCATACAGCGCTGGGCGTCCCGGCACTTCTTTATGCGCAATAATCCTAATCCATTCGCGCTCGAGAAGCGTGCGAATGATATTCGAACTGACCGCAACACCGCGAATATCTTCGATATCGCCTCTCGTAACCGGCTGTCGGTAGGCAATAATCGCCAGCGTTTCCAACAAAGCTCTGGAATATCTAGGCGGTTTTTCCTCGAATAAGCGTCCGACCCAAAATGATAATTCCGGCTTAACCTGAAAACGATAACCGCTAGCGACTTTTTTCAAGGCTACAGGCCGCGTTGCGTAATCTTCTACAATTTCGTCAACGGCTTTTTGCAGCGTTTCGATTTCGGGCTGTTCGAGTTCGGGAAAAGTTTGCTGGAGTTGTTTGACCGTCATCGGTTTATCCGATGCGAATAATAGGGCTTCGACGATTCGTTTGATATCCACGAGAGTTGCTAGAAAGTTGCTTTTTTAAGACTACACGTATTGTTAAATTTTTTCTCGCGCAGATGCGAAAGGGCGTAGAGGTGGTTTTACGAATTCGGTAATTCAACCCCTTCTGCGGGACGAATTATTTACCCCGTCCCCAACGTTTCGGTTTGTCCCCAAATATCTTGGATTGCTTTAGCAGGGTCGAAACATTTAAGACGGGGTTGCAACCCATACGCATCAAGCTAAAAACGGCCACCCCATATCTCGCTCTTTCCTAAGCTCCAGCTTGGGAAAGACACTCCGGAAGCTCCAGCTTCATGAGACCGACACAAGCTCCGCACATTCTTAATCAACCCCGACCTTCTCGTTCAATCTTCTTTGTTTGTCGGGAAGCTAGAGCTTCCTGATCAGGTTACCCAAGCTGGAGCTTGGGTAACAGCAAAATTCCTCTGCGCCTTTGCGCGAGAATCTTATTAAAACTTAAGCACTTGCAGCAACCGCTCTGACCACGATTTCGGTCAAAGGTTCGTGTTGAATGATTTCAATCAAGCCTTCTTTACTGAGCTCGAGAATGGCCAAAAAAGTCACGACGACGCCATGGCGTCCTTCTTGAGTCAGAAACAATCGATTGAAAATGACCCCTTCCCCACCTTTGAGCCTCTCCAGGACGCTCGACATGCGCTCCCGAACCGATAAAGGCTCCTTAACAATGTGATGATGGCTTAATTGGTCGGCGCGCTTTAATACGTCTTGCAAAGCCAATAACATTTCTCGCAATTGAATATCAGGTAACGGGCGCTCGATTTCAATCATCGATACGTCGGCCTTGGCAATGAACAGATCCCGCTCCAACCTCGACATGCCATCGATGTCCTCGGCCGCCTTTTTAATGACCTCATATTCCTGCAATCTTCGGATCAATAAGGCTCTCGGGTCTTCATCATCCTCTTCTTCGGCGACCTGCCTAGGCAGTAACATGCGCGATTTAATTTCGGCCAACAGTGCCGCCATGACTAGATATTCGGCGGCCAATTCGAGCCTAAGCTCGGTCATCATATCGATGTAACCGATGTATTGCCGAGTAATCTGCGCGATCGGAATATTCAGAATATCGAGATTCTGCCTCCGGATCAGATAGAGCAACAAATCCAGCGGTCCTTCAAAGGTATCGAGAAAGACACGCAATGCATCGGGCGGTATGTAAAGATCCTCGGGGAATTCCATGAACGGCGCGCCCTGAACAATAGCCAAGACTTTCTCAACCGGGGCCAAAACATCCGCTTGCGCTACTTGCATCGTCAATAGATCACCTTAACCGAAAACCGATCAAAACCCTCATCCCAACCCAGCTAATGAAAAAAACATATTTTGCGCCAAAAACATCGGATAACCCAGTATGACATTCAATGTACCGGTGAATAACATCAGCAATAATATCAAAAAACCGTAACGCTCTAATTTGTTGTATTGCCAAGCCCATCGGTTCGGCAAAATGCCGGATACGACGCGACTGCCATCCAAAGGCGGTATAGGTATCAGATTAATCAGTGCCAGTACCAGATTGATCGATATCCCCGCAATACCCCAATAGATCATCGGCAGTGTCATGAAATCGACATTGATCATGACGCCCACTCGAGCGATCAACGCCCACCCCACAGCCATCAGTAAATTCGATACCGGACCCGCCAATGCGACGATGGCCATATCCTGCCGCGGATTCTTGAAATTTCGCGCATCGACGGGTACCGGCTTGGCCCAGCCGAATATAAAACCGGTTCCGGTCAATAACAATATGCCGGGCAGAAGAATCGTACCGACCGGGTCGATGTGTTTCAAAGGGTTCAAGGTCAATCGACCGAGCATTTTAGCGGTATTGTCGCCGTATTTTTTGGCGACCCAACCGTGAGCGGTTTCATGCACGGTAATCGCGAAAATCACCGGAATAACCCATACGATAATACGCTGGATCAAAGACAATTCGTTCATCATAGAGGGATTTCTCGGTTAGTCCAACATCGGTGCTTGGCCTTTTCCTTGCCTGATAATTTCGAGATTTTTTCCCGAACATTCAATAATTGTAGTCGGTTCGTCCGGCACGATACCGGCATCGATTACGAGATCGAGTTCATGCTCGAGCCGATCGCGAATTTCATAGGGATCGGTTAGAGCCGACGACTCGCCCGGCAAGACCAGCGTCGAGCTGAACAACGGCTCTCCAATAGTCTCCACTAGTAATGAGGCGATCGCGTGATCAGGCACCCGAATGCCTATGGTTTTTTTCTTAGGATGCTGCAAGCGGCGCGGCACTTCTCGCGTAGCATTCAGGATAAAAGTGAACGGCCCTGGCGTCAATGCCTTGATCAACCGATAGGCGTCGTTATCGATTTTGGCAAAATTCGACACCTGCGTTAGATCCTGACAGATCAAGGTAAAATTGTGTTTATCGTCCAATTGCCTAATTCTACGAATTTTGTCCAGCGCCTGCTTATCGTCCATTTGACAGGCAATCGCATAGGACGAGTCGTTCGGATAGGCAATCACTCCACCATGCTGCAAGATCTCGACTGCTCGATTGATTAACCGTTGCTGCGGATTCTCGGGATGAATTTGAAAAAATTGCGCCATAGTATGCGTGCTTGAAATAAATTCGGCCATTATACCCGATTATCGCTCCGATTCTTTTTTTGCGACTTTATCGCGCAAATATACCGGCATTGCCTGTTCGACCGGTACGGCTTGATTCAAGTTGAAACTTCGCGCGCCGAGCAGTGCTATCGCCGAAGCTTTCGGCAAAGGCGTGTCGTCGACGCCGGCAAGCCAAGCATTCAAGCGCTCGTCCAATGCTTCACGGTAGGTTTTCCAGCCGCTGCCGATACCGTAGCCTTTTATTTCGGGGAAGTCGACGTTTTCAGCGGACCCTACCGACTCGGAACCGAGCAATTCGGCAAACCCTTGGTCGTTTTTACGGTAAACACCCCAAAACACCTCGCCCATACGTGCATCCATACAGGCAAAAACCACGTCCCGGTCCGCGTGTTCAAAATAATTCTGAGCCAAGGCCGCCAGCGTCGAAACCGGCGCGACAGGCAAGTCTAATCCTAATGCGATACCTTGAATCACGCCGGTCGCAATTCTGACGCCGGTAAAAGACCCGGGGCCCCGGCCGAACGCGAGTCCATCCAAATCCTGAGGCACGAGCCCCGCCTCGGCCATCAGTGAATCGATCATCGGTAAGATCAATTGCGTATGCGTTCGCGGCGCCAGTTCGAAGCGCTCCAAGATTTCGCCATCGATATATAAGGCGGCCGAACAAGCTTCGGTCGCGGTATCCACTGCCAATAACTTCATGCATTTCGCTCGTTGTGACTATTCTGAGTAAATTAGAGAGAGCGTAGGCTATCGATTTATAAGGCTGTCTGCAACAGGACGTTGCAACCAGAGCTTACAGGGAGGTATTCACGCTCCCTTAAGAAATAGAAGCACACAAATTCGCCGAACGTTACTGCTCGTTTTGAAAAAAGGCCCGAACATCCTCGATATCGCGGGTTCGCCGCATTGGCGGTACGCTGTCGAGAAACATTTGTCCATAGGCGCGTTTTAACAGCCTTGGATCGCAGACCAGCAAGACCCCGCGATCGCTGACATCGCGAATCAAGCGGCCGACGCCTTGCCTCAATGCGATCACCGCGGCCGGAATCTGGTATTCAAAAAAGGGATTCAAACCTTGCCGCTCCATCGCGCCGAGTCGAGCCTTCAAGACCGGGTCGCTCGGCGAGGCGAACGGCAACTTATCAATAATCACGCACGACAAAGCCTCGCCGCGCACATCGACGCCCTCCCAAAAACTAGCCGTGCCCAGTAAAATGGCATTACCGGCCCGTTTGAATTCATCCAACAAAATTGCTTTCGGCCGACTGCCCTGCACCAGCAACGGATATTTGATTTTTTGTCTCAATAGCAATTCCGCCTCTTTCAAGGCGCGATGACTCGTAAACAGAAAAAACGCCCGCCCCCGGCTCGCTTCGAGCACCGGCAACGCAAATTCGACAATCGTCCTGGTAAAGTTCGGATCGGCCGGTTTCGGCAACCCTTTCGGATGATAAAACAGCGACTGCTCGGCGTAATCGAACGGGCTTTCCCAACTGACGCCCTCGGCATTCGCAAGCCCCAAACTTTTCGCGAAATGCTCGAATTTATTTGCAACACTCAGCGTCGCCGAGGTAAACACCCAGGTCGCCTTGTGCTGTTGCATAAAGGCACGGAATTCAGAGGCAATGTCGATAGGCGTTCGACTGAGCGTGAAGGTCTTTTTATGGGTTTCGTACCAGCGTATCCATTTGCCGTCGTTCTCTTCGAGAATGGCCCGTAGTTGGTGCCCTAGTTCTTCTGCGCGTTTGAAACAAGATTCCAACCCCTTAGTCTTGACCGACGCCAATTCCAATTGCACGGTCAAACGTTGAAGTTGTTCCTGCAATTCGGAAAGGCCCGAAGAAATTTTCGGATGGGTCTCGATTTCGCGCCACTCGCCTCTTTTTAGCTCAATGCCGAATGCCAAGCGCAAATCCTTGATCTGGTGTTCCAGATCGTCGCAGGCGGTACGTAACTCGGGTAGATCGGTCGCATCCTTGAAATATTCAACCAAAGCATCCTTCGCCAAATCGCTCAATTGCCGGGCGCCGACGGTAATACCCAAAAAGTTAGAGGCGGTATCGGCCAATTGATGCGCTTCATCGATGATTACGATTTCGGCATCGGGCAACAACTCGCCGAAGCCTATTTCGCGAATCGACCAATCCGCGCACAGTAAATGATGATTGATGACCAGCACATCGGCTTCCTGGGCTTTTTTACGCGCCTTGACCAGAAAACACTTCTCATAATCGGGACACTCCTGACCGAGACAATTATCGGCGGTCGAGGTCGCCTGAAACCATACCGGGTCGCTTTCCGGGACGTCCGGCATTTCTGCGACATCGCCCGATTTCGTTCGGTTGGACCATGATTTGATTTTAGTCAACGAAGCCGCATCGTCCTTACTGAAACCCAAGGTCGAGTTGAGTGCGTTGCCGAGCCGATAAATACACAGATAATTGCTACGACCTTTCAGCAAAGCGGCCGCAAACGGCACGCTCATCGCTTTGCGAATGACGGGAATGTCGTTGTTGAACAATTGATCCTGGAGATTTTTGGTGCCGGTCGATACGATCGCTTTGCGTCCCGATAGTATCGCAGGCACTAGATAAGCAAACGTTTTCCCGGTACCGGTGCCGGCTTCGGCGATCAAATGACGCTCGTGCTCGATCGCATCCCGAACCGCACAAGCCATTTCAACCTGCGCCGCACGCGGCAGATAACCGGGAATAACTTTCGATAGTGGCCCGTCGCCGGCAAAAAACGCTTCCAATTCGTTCACAAGATCGCTTTATTGTTCAAGTTTGCCGAGTCTAATTTCGATATCCTTGATTTTTTTGAGCAATCCCGGCAATTTGGTCAATGCAGCCAACTCTTTCCAAGCGACTTTTCTATCTTTCGCGGGACTGCCGAACACCTGCGTAGCCGGTGCAATATCGTTCGATACGCCGGAACGCGCCATCACGACAGCATGATGGCCGATTTTCACATGGTCGGCAATACCAGCGCTGCCGGCCAGAATCGCATTGTCTTCGATCGTGCAAGAACCCGAAATACCGGTTTGCCCGCAAATGATCACATTATTACCGATCGTGTTGTTATGGCCGATTTGCACCAGATTATCGATCTTCGACCCTGAACCGATCACGGTAGAGCCTAATGTGCCCCGGTCGATGCAGGTATTCGCGCCGATTTCGACATCGTCCTCGATTATGATATTGCCGACATGCGGCACTTTGATCTGTTGCTCGTTGCGTTGCTTATAACCGAAACCGTCCGCGCCGATCACAGCGCCGGCGTGAATTACGACATTGTTACCGATACGACTATGATCGTAAATCACGGCATTCGGATGAATACGACAATTAACTCCCAATATGACGTCATTGCCGATATAGGCGCCGTTAAGAATCTCGCAACCCTCGCCGATCAAACAACCTTCGCCGACACTTACGAACGGCGCAATATAGACGTTATGAGCGATCATTGCCGAATCGGCTATACAGGCACGCTCCGAAATTTGTTTAGGAAACTCCAATGACGGGTAAAGCAGGTGAATCGCTTTGATGAAACTAATCTCGGGATCTTTGCAAATCAGCAGCGCCATTTGCTCCGGCGGATTTTCGTAACGCGTTTCTGGTTTGATCAAACAAGCAGACGCCCGGGAATTGGACAAATATTGTGCATATTTGGGATCATTTAATATTGTGATTTGCCCAGCGGCGGCCGACTTGATATCGGCCGCCGAAGTAATCGAACAATGCTTGTCTCCGCCGACAATTTCCGCATCACATTGCCTGGCCAGCTCTTCTAGGATTAATGTCATAAATAAATGATTAATTGAATAATAAATTTAAGGCTTTTCGCGTTTGATGTTCGGATTATAACCGAATAGTGAATAGTGAACAGTGAGAAGTGAGCGGCGAGTGGTGCGCAGTATGTATTCCGTATGCAGCGCCAGCGGAATACGGGGTATTCGTGGCTTCGCCCATCTCGGATTGCGCTGCGCTCCATCCGGGCTACGCTGCTTTTCACCTTTCACCTTTCACCTTTTCCCCTTAAATAAATATTTTCATTCTGTGTTTGACGTTATTTTAGGTTAGAATAGCCAGTTTTTTGAAACTGGATGAGAAAAAGATTACGCCGGAACTTTCGGATTCTCATCAGTACCCGGCTTCGGCTTGCTGCGATATCCGAATTCCAGCCATTCGTTGCAGGGAAAAGCCTACTTTCAGGACAATATCTTGGGAGTCCGTCGAAAAAAATTTTTAATGCCTTAACCTTTAGAGTAACAACATGACAGACCTATCGCATTACAGAAACATCGGCATCTTCGCTCACGTCGATGCTGGAAAAACCACGACTACCGAGCGTATCTTAAAACTCACCGGAAAAATCCATAAACTAGGCGAAGTTCACGAAGGCGAATCGACCATGGACTTCATGGATCAAGAAGCCGAACGCGGCATCACGATTCAATCCGCGGCAACCACTTGTTTCTGGAAAGACCACCGTTTCAACATCATCGATACGCCCGGTCACGTTGACTTCACGATTGAAGTTTACCGCTCGTTGAAGGTTCTCGACGGCGGCGTCGGCGTTTTCTGCGGCTCCGGCGGCGTGGAGCCTCAATCGGAAACCAACTGGCGTTATGCGAACGACTCTAAGGTTGCCCGTGTCATTTATGTGAACAAACTAGACCGTATCGGCGCCGACTTCTACCGCGTCGTTAAACAAGTCGAAAACGTGCTGGGCGCAAATCCTATCGTCATGACACTACCGATCGGCACAGAAGACCAGTTTGTCGGCGTTGTCGACCTATTGACCGAAAAAGCTTGGGTCTGGGATAACTCCGGCGATCCGATGAATTACGAAATTCAAGACATTCCTGCCGACATGCTCGAAGACGTCAAACAATGGCGTGCGGAATTGATCGAAAAAGCGGTCGAGCAAGACGATGACGTCATGGAAAAATATCTGGAAGGCGAAGAACCCGATATCGATACTTTGAAACGCTGTATCCGTAAAGGTACGATCAATCTGAGCCTGTTCCCGACTTATTGCGGTTCGTCATTCAAAAATAAAGGCGTGCAATTGGTTCTGGATGCGGTTGTCGACTATTTACCAAGCCCTACCGAAGTCAACCCCCAACCTGAAGTTGACCTGGAAGGCAACGAAACCGGTAATTTTGCTATCGTCGATCCAAACCGTCCTCTGCGTGCACTGGCGTTCAAAATCATGGACGACCGTTACGGCGCATTGACCTTCATTCGCATTTATTCAGGTCAATTGGGCAAAGGCACGACCGTACTGAACACCTTTACCGGTAAAACCGAGCGTATCGGACGTATCGTCGAAATGCACGCCGATTCGCGCGAAGAAGTTGAATCTGCCCAAGCCGGCGATATCGTCGCGGTATTGGGCATGAAAAACGTTCAAACCGGACATACTTTGTGCGATCCGAAAGAACCGGCTACATTAGAGCCGATGGTATTCCCCGACCCGGTTATCTCAATGGCGGTCGCACCGAAAGACAAAGGTGCGTCCGAAAAATTGGGCGTTGCGCTGGGCAAAATGATCCAAGAAGATCCGTCTTTCCGCGTCGAAACCGATATCGACAGCGGCGAAACGATCCTGAAAGGCATGGGCGAACTGCATCTCGATATCAAGGTTGACATTCTGCGCAGAACGCACGGCGTCGATGTCATCGTCGGCAAACCGCAAGTAGCCTACCGAGAAACCATCACACAACGCGTCGAAGACAGCTACACGCATAAAAAGCAATCGGGCGGTTCCGGTCAATACGGGAAAATCGATTATTTTATCGAACCGGGCGAACCGGGCAGCGGCTTCGTTTTCGAATCGAAAGTTGTCGGCGGTAACGTACCGAAAGAATACTGGCCTGCTATTCAAAAAGGTTTTGAATTGAGCATGGTCAAAGGCGTACTGGCCGGTTACCCTTGCTTGGACTTTAAAGTCACACTGGTCGACGGCGCCTTCCATGCGGTTGACTCATCGGCAATTGCGTTCGAAATCGCCGCAAAAGCCGCTTATCGTCAATCGATTCCGAAAGCCGGACCGCAATTAATCGAGCCGATCATGAAAATCGACGTATTCACACCGGAAGATCATGTCGGTGACGTGATCGGCGACTTGAACCGCCGCCGCGGTATGATCAAATCTCAAGAAGCCGGCGTAACAGGCGTTCGCATCAAGGCCGAAGCGCCGTTAAGCGAAATGTTTGGTTATATCGGCGACTTGCGTACGATGACTTCAGGTCGCGGACAATTCTCGATGGAATTCTCGCATTATCTGCCGTGCCCGAAAAATGTAGCGGACGAAGTCATTAAGGAAACTTTAGAGCGCAACGCGAAAAAATAAGCTTCCTTTGTTTTAAAGATTGCCGGACGAGTCATTCGTCCGGCAATTTATTTTTACCCTCCTCTCCTTATCGCATTCATGTCCGGCAGCTTCAGCCGATAATCTTTTGCTCTTCCATCAGAATATGAGTAAGCTCGGCATCATCCCTCTATCAGGAACACAGCCGTGGCTCATTCATCCTATCGCGAACGCCTGCTTGCACTTTCCGACCGTCTCATTCAAATTCAAAAACCCATTCAAATCCTCGATTCAATTAAATGGCCGCGCAATTTTCGCGAGCAATTTTTCGCCGGCGACTCTCAATTTCTCCCGCCCGCCGACCGTGAGTTCTATCAACATCAAGCGCTAAGCTTCGACGCAGTGAGCGTATACGCCGCGCTGAAGGACTTAAGTCGAGACATTACTAAAAACTTGGGACACAACGATTCGCTCGGCTCGATTCTGCAAGATACGGTTAGTCAATACATGCGCGTGATCGATTTATTACATAGCCGCGGCACTCCCGATTTTTTAATCCATAGCCATGCACTTTACGGTTCGGCGCGAGATCATTTACTCGGCGACAATAAAACCCTTTTGGAACTCGGTGAACGATTATGCGCCATTTTTTCGTTGCCCGGGGCCAAACATCTTAACCGCGCTCACCCGAAAGAAATAAATGCCGAAACCGCAGTACTGTCGCTGAGGCAACGCCTATCAAGCCATTTCGACGACGGCGCATTGAGCGTCGTTTTGAGTGATGGCATCGTTTCCGATGCCTCGGCCGGAGGAGACAAAATCAAGATTAATAATAACGCTTGGTTTTCCGAGCTCGATTTGAAAGTCTTGGAGGTACATGAAGGCTGGGTGCATGTCGGAACCACATTAAACGGAAGATTGCAACCTTGGGCCACCTGGCTTAGCGTCGGTTCGCCGCGCATCACCGCGACACAAGAAGGTTTGGCCGTTTTGATCGAAACCCTAACGTTCAGCTCTTTTCCCGATCGCGCCCGACGCATCAGCGACCGAGTCATTGCGATCGACCTAGCCGAACAAGGCGCCGATTTCATTGAAGTTTACCGTTACTTCCTGGAGCGGGATGTAAGCCCTCATGACAGTTACACGATCGCTCAGCGAGTTTTTCGCGGCGGCATGGTCGAAGGTGGCGCTTGTTTCACAAAAGACCTATCCTATGTTCGAGGCTTTATCGAATTAGTCAATTTCATCCGTAGCGCAACGCTGGAAGGCTTGCCGGAACTGTTGCCAATGCTGTTCGCCGGCAAGGTCACGCTGGACGACATCCCTATCATTTATGAACACTACTTAGATGGCTTAATTGCAGGGCCAAAGTACCTGCCACCCATGTTTAGGGATCTAAACGGTCTTTATGTCTGGTTCGGTTTTGCCTCGGGCATCGCGCAAATCAACATCGAAAATGTACAGGCTCATTTCAATCAGCTATTTCAAAATCTACCCAGAACGCCGGATCAAGCGTCTGAAGATACCGAAATCGATTAATACGAAACATCACACCTAAACTCCATAATCTATTGGGTAAGATCAAGCGCTGGATTAACGCCATTCATGGGGTAACAAAGGGTATATAATACTTCGGCGCTTCTGCGGTTAGATGCTTTTCTTTTAGAATTATCAGAAATCGATGCATTGATGCAAAATCGGAATAAAATGCAGCTAATTTTCCTTGGTTTGTAATTCGTAATACTATAGCGCTTTAAATTTACTTTTCCCGGAGATTTTTCATGCACAACAGGCGTCCGCTGTCACTACTATTTTTCTTGTTTTGTTTGGTCACGACTTTGTACCCGCCTAATGCCGCAGCCAACCTGACCCCGCCTCAACAAATCATCCAAAACAGCTCGGATAGAATCCAACAGACCCTCAGTCAGCCGCTTTATCGCAACGATTTTGCCAGAGCCACGCAATTTGTCGATGGCGTAGTCGGCGATTTCGTAGACATGGAGAGAGTCGCGATTTTGGTTTTAGGTCGGCATATCCGTCAAGCCACTCCAACTCAAAGACAACAATTTATAAAAGAATTCAGAACATTACTGGTACGAACTTATACTAAGGCATTTCAAGAATATACCGACTGGCAGATTACTTTCGCACCCCAGATCAGCGGTGAAGATCCAACCAGAACCATTGTCCGAACCATCGTCGATCAACCGGGCCAGCAACCTATAAACATTAACTATCGCATGATGAAAAACAGAGGCGGCGAATGGAAAGTTTTCGATATCCTGATCGAGGGTGTCAGTCTCGTCACTAACTACCGATCGACTTTCAATCGAGAAATTACCCAAACGGGATCTATCGATGGCGTTATCAAGATGTTGGTCGATCGTAACAGACGCTAAGTCCACTTAAGTAATGAGCCGATCGAGAGCCAAGCGAATCCAACGCCCTCTCTTTTCGGTCTTTACTGTCGCTCTGAAAAACAAAAAATAATGCCATGCAACTTGCAATCACCGTACTTGGAAAACGTCAGTCTCAATATATCGAACCTATCCTAGCCGCCGTTAGCCGGTGTAAGTGTAGTATCGCTGAAATACGGTCGACCGACTTGACTGAATCTACAGCAGCCTATATGTTAATCGAAGGTAATTGGAACCATATTGCCAAACTCGAAAATCTACTCGAAACGCTGCAAAAACAACTAAAAATTCACATTCATAAAGCACGACAAGAAAAATCGGGGACACCCAAATCCGGCCTGCCCTATACTCTCGAAGCGATGAGTCTGGATCAAAACGATATCATCCTGTCTATCGTAACCTTTCTAGTGGAACGTAACATCGCAATAGAGGAAATCAAAGCCTACCGCTACCCCGCTGCCTATATTCAAACACCGGTTTTTTCGACACAGCTCATCATTATCATTCCATCGGAACAACGTTTGTTGCAACTTCGCGAGGATTTCCTCGATTTTTGCGATCAGCTGAATCTCGATGCCATTCTCGAACCCATTAAACGCTAACTGATTATTATGACAACGCTTAGCATAGGCACCGCCGTGCCCGATTTCGAAGCCGCCTCAACCGGCGATAAAAGCATAACGCTTTCCGACTTTTTAGGAAAAAATGTTGTTATCTACTTTTATCCAAAAGATAACACGCCCGGATGTACGCAGGAAGGCATAGCCTTCCGCGACCATATTGACGAATTTAACGCATTTAATACCGTTATTCTCGGCGTTTCACGAGATTCGGTTAAAGTTCACGAAGGTTTCAAGTGCAAACAGGCATTCCCGTTCGACTTGCTGTCCGATCAAGATGAAACCCTGTGCAACTTGTTTGGCGTAATCAAGATGAAGAACATGTACGGCAAGCAAGTCCGAGGCATCGAACGCAGCACTTTTTTGATCGATGAGCAAGGCATCCTAAGACATGAGTGGCGCGGCGTAAAAGTCAAAAACCATGTCGCAGAAGTCCTGCAAGAACTCAAAATCTTGACACAATAATATAATCATCGCATCAAATTCGGTTTTTTTCTTGCCCCCGGTCCTCTCCCGAGGGAACGAATGCGCCGAAACTTGAAGTGCGAAAGGTATAATTAATGAATATTCAAAGCTCACCAAAACTCAAATTGTTCGTACTAGACACTAACGTGCTGATGCACGATCCCGCCGCGATTTTCCGTTTTCAGGAACACAACATATTTATTCCGATGGTCGTTCTCGAAGAACTCGATCATAGTAAAAGAGGACTATCAGAAGTCGCCCGAAACGTCCGTCAGGTCAGCCGTTTTTTGGACGAACTGATTCAAGGCGCTACGTCCGAATCGATTGAAGAAGGTTTTCCTCTCTCGCGTATCGAACACGCCCCCGATAGCGACATACAGTTCGGACGTCTTTATTTCCAGACTCGCCAACTCACTTCAATGCTTCCCGACTCGATGCCTGGCCATATTGCCGACAATTCGATTCTGGTCGTCGTGCTGGCTTTAACGCAAAAATACCCCGATACCAATATCACCCTAGTGTCGAAAGACATCAATATGCGCATCAAGGCGGCGGCACTCGGATTACATGCCGAGGATTACCATAACGACCAAACACTTGACGATATCGAACTACTGTATCGAGGGTCGGCCGCCCTCGAGTCGGATTTCTGGGATATCCATGGCAGTAAGATGGAATCTTGGCAGGAAAACGACCGAACATTTTACAAACTGCAAGGACCTCTCGTTAGCGAATGGTATCCGAATCAGTATTTATATATGGATAACGACAGCGACTTCGAAGCCATCGTCAGAAGCTGCGACGGTAAAAGCGCTGTACTCGAACTGGCGCACGACTACCGAACGCCTCATAACAATGTATGGGGAATCACAGCCAAAAACCGCGAACAGAATTTTGCGCTCAACGTGCTGCTCGACCCGGAGATCGACTTCGTAACGCTTTTAGGCACTGCTGGCACCGGTAAAACCCTATTGGCATTGGCAGCCGGTCTCGAATTAACCCTAGAAGAAAAAATCTACAACGAAATCATCATGACCCGGGAAACCATTCCGGTCGGAGAAGACATCGGCTTTTTGCCCGGCACCGAAGAAGAAAAAATGGCGCCGTGGATGGGGGCTTTAATGGACAATCTGGAACTATTAGGTAGTCGTTCGGGACACAACGAATGGCAACAAGGCGCGACCAGCAACCTTGTTATGAACCGGATCAAAATTAGATCGCTCAACTTCATGCGCGGCCGCACCTTTCTAAACCGTTACTTGATCATCGACGAAGCGCAAAATCTGACTTCCAAACAAATGAAAACATTGATCACCCGAGCCGGCCCGGGGACTAAAATCATTTGTATCGGTAACCTAGGTCAAATCGATACACCCTATTTGACGGCCACCACATCGGGGCTCACTTATATTGTCGACCGTTTCAAGACCTGGCCGCATGCCGCGCACATCACCTTGAAACAAGGCGAAAGATCCCGTCTAGCCGATTATGCATCGGAGATTCTATAAGCCTAACGATCTTAAATATGCATGACGGGCTTTGCAATGGCTATGTTCGCGTTAATAGTTGATACTTTTGAACTTAAAGCCAACATGAAACCCAAGGATACAACTCTGAA
The DNA here is from genome assembly GCA_018830325.1 of Gammaproteobacteria bacterium. Lineage (GTDB taxonomy): Bacteria > Pseudomonadota > Gammaproteobacteria > Methylococcales > Methylomonadaceae > Methylotuvimicrobium. Next base: position 1,730 of record JAHJSQ010000124.1, on the reverse strand, counting down.
TAACTTTCCTTTATTCAATATCGCGCTAATGGTTGTAAGGAGGGTACGGTTGCTCGATTGACAGGTGTCGGCGGCAGGGCAGATTTTTGCTCCTGCAAAATCTGCATTCATGCCATCCTTGGCAATCAGTCGCCGCCGTCAAGCCTACACGGACGTATTTACCCAGCACCTAAATTATCTATGTAATCAATCATGGCCAATAGACTATGGAATTTAGGTGCTGGGTTTACGGCGTCCTGTCAAGCGAGTAATCGTACCCTCTTCCACGCTCAATTTATTGGAAAGCAATCTTGACTATTTCCTAAATGGTTTATCTAGTAGGAAAGAGAACCGTTTCAACTGCTAACGCGAACATAGCCTTCAAAAAGCCGTATTCAATCCGCTATCGCCGACTTTAGGCCAAGCTCTAATCACCGCTTTAACCACGGTAGCCAGCGGAATGGCGAAAAATACCCCCCAAAACCCCCACAAGCCGCCGAAAAACAAAATAGCAACGATAATTGCAACGGGATGTAAATTGACCGCCTCGGAAAACAGCAAGGGAACCAGCACGACCCCATCCAATGTCTGAATGACTGCATAGGCAATCAAAACATACATAAACTCATCCGTAGTCAATCCCCATTGGAAAAATGCCACTCCCAATACCGGAATAGTAACCAAGGTAGCGCCGACATAAGGAATAATCACCGACAGTCCTACCAGAAAGGAAAGCAAGACGGCGTAATTCAGGTTCATCGATGAAAAAGTAATATAACAAGCCGACATCAAAATAATGATTTCAGCGAACTTACCTCTTATATAGTTGCCGATCTGGCTGTTCACTTCCATCCACACATTTTGAGTCAACAATCGGTCCCGCGGCATAAACTGTCCGACCCAGCCGACTATGATCGATTTGTCCTTCAAAAAAAAGAACACCATCATCGGCACCAAAAACAAATAAACGATTGCCGTCATAATCCCGACCAACGATGCAGCCGACATTGTGACCAACTCCTGACCATAACTCAACAATTTTTCTTGAATAATCAACGTAATTTCCTTGACCCTTTCCTTAGATAACAACTGAGGATACAACTCCAGCATTCTAATAATTTCACGCTGAATTCTTTTAATGATTTCAGGAAGATGATTAACGAACGCAAAAGCTTGCTCCGACAGCATCGGTATCAAGATAAAAATCAAAAACCCGAATACGGCTATAAATCCTATAAAAACCATATGCACGGCGACCAAGCGCGGCATTTTGAGCGACACAGCCTTTTGCACCAGTCCTTCTAATAAATAGGCAATCACTACCGCAGCAAATACCGGCATCAGAAAATCAGATAACGACACCACCAAAACCAAACTTAACAGAATGATGATTAGCAGCGCCATTGCCTGAGAATTAGGCAGAATACGTTTTAAACTATTCTTGAGAAAATCGAAATAAGAAAAGTCGGCTTGTGAAGTCATTATTTATCTAATAGTTATTATTATTCTCCGAACATTCTACCGGATGTCAGCCAAGCTTTGTTATTATACTTTTCGGCCTACAAATTTCGGCGATGCTTAAGGATAGTGAATAGTGAAATAATGCAGGGTTTCGAATACTTGTCAAGCGCCGATTTCACCTTTCACCTTTCACCTTTCACCTTTCACCTTTCACCTTTCACCTTTCACCTTTCACCTTTCACCTTTCACCTTTCACCTTTCACCTTTCACCTTTCACCTTTCACCTTTCA
>JAHJSQ010000123.1 GCA_018830325.1 Gammaproteobacteria bacterium | reverse complement strand
GCTTTACGCCGTGTCGCGATGCCTTGTATTTTGCCTCCGCCTGCGCTATTCGCGCAGACTCCGGCAAAACACCCGGCGCTACGGCTATCGGGGACTAAAAATCTTCACTTCGCTAACGCTCCGTTTCCAAGATTTTCAGCGAACGACATGATCGCTAAAATTTTATTATTCGCCGGTTTATTGAGTCCGGTTGTATGGGCCGGCGATTTCATGGGATACCGGTTCAGCCGGTCCGTTGTTTGGCAGGATGACGGTGGGCAAAGCCTGCTCGGCATGACTTTGGACGATTCGATCTATAACGCCGCCGGCGACGATTATCGAGACCTTCGCATCAAGGATCGAAACGGCGTCGAAATACCTTATTTAATGCAAAAAATCGCCGTCAGCAAGAGAGTTGTTAGCCGGCATGCCATCGACAGTGTAATCGAGTCCTTCAACAAAATCGGCGAAGAGGGTATTGTCGTTACGGCTAAATTGGACAAGGGCGCAGTTAACGCCGACGGTTTGACGATCGTGACCCAGCAGCGGGATTTCGAATACGGGCTACAAATTCACGGCTCCGCCGACGGCCTCGAGTGGCACCTGTTGGTCGAGAATGCGCCGATCTACGATTATTCCCGTTATATCGCGGTCGATCAGCGGGACGTCGAATTACCGGCCAATCAGTATCGGCATTTTAAAATTACCGTGGACAAGGCGGCTCAAACTCATCTTGCCAATCTGACGGAACTGACTCGATTGTTGGAAGACGGGGAAGAGCTGCAACGGTCTGAACGGCGCGGTCTGCATTACGAAGCGTTGCGTATCGAGCGCATCGACTTTTGGCATAAACAGACTGAAACCGTACCGAAAGAAGCAAAATCGTTCGATTATGCGGTCGAGGATTCTGCGGTCAGCCAAGACGACGAGCTTAAAACGACAGTGATCGACATCAAAACGCAGCGCCAACCGTTGACCGGTTTTGTGGTCAAAACCGGTACGCTCAATTTCAGCCGTAACGCGGAAGTGCAAATTCCGCTGCAACACGGCATCGAATCCCGCTGGCAAACGATCGGCAGGGCCACACTGGAAGCGTTGAATTTTCAGGATATTAGCCACGAGCAAAGCCGAATCGGTTTTTCCGAACAGCGCCGGGCGAATTACCGCATCGTGATTCATAATCAAGATAGTCCGCCGCTGGATATTATCGGCATCAACGGTGTCGGAAACGGTTATCGATTGCTGTTTCTTAGCGATCCCGGTAACCGCTATCGACTCTATTATGGGAATGACAGGGCCGAATCGGCTCGTTACGATACCGCGCCGATTCTGGAGTTGTTGCGCCGAGGTTATCCGAGTATTGCCGCCGAACTGGACGATGAAGTCGCCTCTGAAGCGATTGATCTGCCGCCGGATATGAACGAATTATTGAACAGCCGATGGTTTCTAGTCGGGGCGATAGTCATTATGTTGGCGGTACTAGCCTGGAGCTTGTATCGCGTCGGAAAACGGGTCGGCGAGTTGCCGAAGTCATAAGCGGGTGCGCTATTCGCTGCGTCTTACAATCCGTTCGGGATTCCGGCAATCCGTGCCGGAATCCCGTGTAGTAGCGGAGCGCGTTCGGTCGAAACCGTGGGGAATCCTTATAACAGTTCCTTATCTTGCGGGCTCTCGATGGCTTGTGTTGCCGGTCTGGGATAATAATTGGGCGCGATACTGAATAGCAAGGTCAAAAGTGTCGCTATATAGGGTACCGTTTGCACCGAGAGTACGGCAACCCAGAGCCGGCCGCTCAAATTGTCGAAATGATCGATTGATAACATCGAAGAAATCGCCAAGCCGAGCAAGCTCAGCAACAAGAGCTCTTGCCAGATCGTAGCGAGGCCCGCGATGAAAGGGCCTTGTTTTTCGAGTTTCGGCGTACGCATGAACGGTTTTCCGGAGGTAAGCAAGCCCTGAAGCGTGCCTTTAGCGACGGTATGCGTTAAGGATAAGCCGGATAATGCGGCTCCGAGCGATTGCAGAGTCGAACAGTTAACGCGGGCCTTGTATAACCATAACGTACGGAAAATTTTGAAGCAGAACAAACCGATGGTCGGCAGCAACAACGCATTTATCGGTAATTCGCTGCGCAGCGGATCGGCGACCAGTAATGTCGTCATGATTAAGCTGGCAATCGTCAAAAGTAACGCCAACGCATCGGAAAACCAAGGCAGCCAGCCGGCGATGAAATAATAGCGTTGCGCGGTGGTCAGTGTAGATTGTTTGCCGGGCAAAAATTGCCGCCAATGATGTTTGATGATTTGCATCGCTCCGTACACCCAGCGGAATCGCTGTGTCATGTAACCCGAAAACGTATCCGGCATGAGACCCTGTCCGAACGAGTCCTTGCAATAGACCGAATCGTACCCGGCTTCATAAAGGCGCAAGCCTAGTTCGCTGTCCTCACAAATACACCACTCTCCCCAACGGCCCGCTTCGAGCAACGCAGATTTGCGAATCATTGTCATCGTGCCGTGCTGTATGATTGCGTTGTATTCGTTGCGTTGTACCATGCCGATATTGAAAAATCCGGCATATTCCCAGTAACACATCGACTTGAATGTGCTGAGACCTCGATCGCGATAATCTTGGGGCGACTGCACGAAACCGACTTTGTCGTCCGCGAAATAAGGCACCATAGATTTCAACCAATTGGGCGAAATGATGTAATCGCTATCGATCACGGCGACAATCTCGGCATCGGGTGCGGTATGTTCCAGTCCGAAGTTGATCGCGCCTGCCTTGAAGCCGGGCCAGTTTTCCAGGTGGAAAAATCTGAATACGTCGCCAAGCCGTTCGCAATCTTTTTGTACCGGTTCCCAAACGGCCGGGTCTTTGGTGTTGTTGTCGAGCACCAATACCTCAAGATTCGGATAATCGACGCCTGCCAATGCCTCAAGCGTTTCACGTACCATTTCAGGTGGTTCGTTATGAATCGGCAGGTGCACCGACACTTTGGGAAATGTGAAGCCGGCCGCTGGTTGTAGCGGTTTAAACGTGCGCTTGCCTTTGCGGTGCCACAGGACTTCGGCGATTTCCATGCTTTCGGTCAATAGAATAACGACAGCCATTGCCTGCATTAGCAACAGCAGTGTCCAGAATACCAATGAGACCCCGGTTTGGTATTGCTGGGCCGCTACTGCCGCGGACCATAGAATGACCGACGCGGCCAAATTTGCGACGATGCCGAAGAAAATCTTGCCGGGTAATTTCAATCTTCGGTGGCGGCTGAATAGAAATAAAGCCATCAAGAAGATGCTTAAAACAGCGGCGCCGGTCGCCCAGGCTTGCCAATCCGGCATCGGCGTGACATCGCCTTTCATCGGAAATTTTAATTCTCGATCGGCGTTGAATATTCCCCAATAAGCCCCGGCCGAGCCTTCGAGTTCCACTTTCCAGGGTTGGTCGAAGGCTTCAATGACGTAGTAGGTGATTTTTTGCTCGGTCGCGCGGTTGAGAAATTGTCTTAAAAACTGGGCTTGATTCGCCAGCGATGCGGTGGCGTTTTTAAACGGTTGTCCGTCGGAAGGCCAGCCGACTTCGGTTATGATGATGGGTTTATTCGGAAATGCTTCGCGCATCGCATTGAAGCGGTAGAACACGTATTCGACTGCTGCATCGATCGACAAGCCTTCCCAGTACGGCAATATATGCAAAGCGATGAAATCGACTTCATTAGCCAGTTCGGGATGCGCCAACCACATGTCCCAGGTTTCCGATGTGCTGACCGGGCGCCAAGTGCGTGCTTTCACTTCGCGGATATGAGCGATCAATTGATCGGGTGCGATATCTTTACGCAACAACACCTCATTACCGACCAACAAGCGTACGATCGTCGGCGAGTTTTGATTGCTGAGCGCGATCAAACTTTCAATTTCGCGCCGGTTCTTGTCGAGATCGGTATCGATCCATGCGCCCATCGTTACGTTCAGGTCGTATTTATCCGCCAATTCGGGAACGAATTCCAAACCATCCAGAGCGCTATAGGTTCTTACCGCATGTACTTTGCCGGCAAGCAGCTTTAGATCGTCTTCGATTTGATTTTGGGTAGGAGGGCTGCTGTTCCCGGGGTCGAAATCCCTCCGCATCGGGCTGTAAGTTACTCCTTTCATGACATTATCCCAAGATTGTATTTTGAGTGGATAATTCAGATAGTTCCAGATGCTTAAATTGACCCAAACCAACAAAGGTAAAATCAATAAAGTAAGGATTTTAGTTTTCATTCAGTGATAAGCTCCGGGACAAGCAAGAAATGGAAGATATTGGATGGACACATCGGAATAAAAAAAGGGCCCGGTCAAAGTAAACCGAACCCTTTTGTTTATTGGAGCCAATGGCGGGATTCGAACCCGCGACCTACTGATTACGAATCAGTTGCTCTACCAACTGAGCTACATCGGCGATTTCGCGGCGGATTTTAATCAATTTCATGATCTTCTGGCAAGGAACTGAATTTATTTAAAAAATATCCGAATACATCGACTAAGCGTTTGCTTTGAATGCAAACAGATCTTTGAAACTAACGGATAAAAATTTCGGCGTTGCCGCATTCATCGAATGCAGCTAAGACCTCATCGAGAACCAATTGTTCAGATTTGAAATGCTGACTTCTATCTGGTCGAAAAGACGTCAAATAATCAAAAAGGGCAGAGTTTGTTTGGTGAGGAGTCGGCCTCGACAGACATACCTTTCCACGGTGGTGAATCGACGAACGATCCCGACCCAGGTGCGAGATGCGCACCCTACTTCTTATTCTTCATGATCTTCATGGTGAAATGCTTTTTCTAGGATTATTTACTAAGAAGCGAGTGATTTAGCGCTCTTCAGGTCGATAAATTGCTCGGTATGATTGCAGGAAAATTCAGCATTTTTCCGGAAATGCGAGCAACCCCAGAATTGTCCGTATGGGCCTTTTCGCAAGCTGAGTTTGCCGCCGCATTTAGGACAAACCGGCTCGATATGACCGCAGAGCCGGTTTTCGCAGATCCGGAATTGGCCCTGTTGGCGTAAACCGCCGCCGCATTCAGGACAGGCCGATTCGATGTGCGTGCATAGCGGATACTGATTGCATCCGAAAAAACGGCCATGCCGGCTATCTTTCGGCACTAGGTAGCCGGTTTCGCATTCGCTGCAGGAAATATCGGCCACTTTCTCCTGAAAACCCTCGCCGGTAAATACGTCAATGCGAATTTCATAGCGCTGATCGACCAGTTCGCGGATAAAATCGGACGCCTTGTCGGCATCGCTGACCAGATAGACATGATGCCGGGCGCGGGTCAGCGCGACATAAAACAAACGCCTTTCCTCGGCATGGTCGAACGTTTCGGCTTTCGGCAGTAATAGCTCCACTAACGGATGGGTCTTTTTTTCCGACGGAAAGCCGTTTTTGCCTTTTTCCAGTCCAAGCACGATCACATAATCGGCTTCCTTGCCTTTCGATGCATGCACCGTCATGAATTGAATCTGCAAACTGGGATACTGCCGTTTTAAGCTCGACAAATCCGGCTTTCTAAAATTGAACCGGGCCAAGATCAATACACTGGCTTGCACGGCGGTCTTGGCATTAATTGCCGATAATGCCGCATTCAGGCCGACCGGATCGAGCCGAGTCCGGATGAGCGAGACGGCCGCTTGTGCGATGACGGTATGGCTTTCGATTCGCTTGGCGATTTGCGTTGGGTTTTGCATGACAAAACGGGACGCTACCGCACCGATTTGGTTATTGAAACGAAAGGTTTGATCCAGAATGCTCAAGGCCGTATCGCCGAAATGTTCCTCGAATTCCTGGGTGATCGTGACATCGCTGCCGGTAAAACGGTAAATCGATTGCCAGTCGTCGCCGACGCAAAACAGGCTGTGGTTCGGGTTATGAGTTAGCAAAGCCTTGATCAGTCGGGCGCGGCTGGCCGATATGTCTTGGAATTCATCGACCAGAATATGCGTGTACGGCGAACGGAAGCGTCCGGCTTCGACATAGTCGATCGCCCGCCCGATCATGTCTTCGAAATCAATCGTATCGGTGTCGCGCAAATACTGTTGATAGGCTTCGTAAATAGGCTCAAACAAAAAAGCCGCCGCGTGCATGCGTTCATGATCTTCATGTTGCTGAGTCAGCGCGACCAGGCTTTTGATATTCAAATAGGCGGCTTTAAACAACGCCAGTATCTGAGCCAGCAATTGACCCAGTTGCGAAATATGGCCGAATTGATGCAATTGCTGAAGCAGTTCATTGTTGGGCAGCGGATCGAAAACCACACCCGCTTGTTTCAGTTGCAGTTCCAGCGATTGCGTTAACATACCTTGTTGCTTCTGATAGCTGTAGGTTTCGATCAGGGTGGTCCGATGTTTTCGATGCAAGGCCTGTTTCCACGCCATTGCCTCCAAATAGCTTTGCCGGTCGATAAACGGCGGCGTTTGCTGATGTTCGTCGACGGCGAAATGTTCGATATAAATACCGTAATCGGGCAAGTAAAAATCGGGCTGATAAACGCGATAATCCGGTCCCGAGGTGTTGATCTGATAATTAGCCTCATAGCGGTAGGCGATACGCTGCCGATACAGAAAATTAGCGATTTCGCATTCTTCGTAGCTCTTGACCAATTCGCCCTGCAGCGTGCGGATGTCGTTTTCGAGAATATAACGGTTATATTCGCCGAGACTTTTGAATTTGAAGGCGCTTCGATAGGGATGGCTGAAGTGTAAGAAATAAGTCACTAGTCGAGACTTGTATTGATCGTCTTGCAGCAACCTTTGGATTTGTTCGTCGACAAATCGGGTGCGAAGATGCTCGTCCTCGGCCATTTTGTCGATGGTCGGTGCAACGCCTTCAACCTGGGCGATGATATGTTTGCCGAGGCTGTGAAAGGTTTTTACGGTCAGTGTATCGATGCGAAGTATTGCTTGTATTCGCTGCTCCATTTCCTCGGCCGCTTTGCGGGCGAATGCCAACATCAGGATTTGTTCCGGCTTTGCTAGTCCTGCGTTGATTAAATATCCGGCACGGCCGATCATCGTACTGGTTTTGCCGGTGCCTGCGCCGGCCAAGACTAGATTGTGCTGTTCGTCGATCACGCAGGCGCGGCGCTGATTGACCGTTAACGGATTACTCTCCACGTCGTCGAAAAAGGATTTAAATGCCTCGATTTGACGTTCGACATAAGTTTCATTCAAGCACTCGACCGCGTCGTATCCGTGGTTTAACAAAGGGCGGATGAATTGCAGGGCTTGTGCCGTATCGGCCGGTAAAAAGCGTTGTATATTTTTGCGCTGAATGCCTTTGACCAAGTCTCGATGCGTCTTCAGCCATTGCCGTACGGCAATTCGGCGAATATAGCGATCTCCGGAAAACCATGAGCGCGCTTGTTGATAAGCGCTTTCTATTTCCGGAACCAGGCGTTGATAAAAATCGTGGAGATATTGGCGGTTGGCTTGCTGCAAGTCGGTTTGCAAGCGTTTCGATCGTTTTTTAGCGATGCCGCCCATGCGCACGGTCTCGCTGTTCTCCAGATGAAATGCCAGTACATCCCAGAAGTAGCCTGGCTCCAAGACGATTCTGCTGCCGATTGTCAGATGAGCAATTCGGACCGTCGTTTTGCCTTTATGTAAGATTATGCCGTCTTCGGCTAAAGACAATGAGTCATGATCGGCATGCGAGGCGAATAATGCGGCCAAGCGGCTGATTCGGTAGAGGAATGATGTTTTCAACGAAGTATTCAAGGACAATCCTTTGCCTGTGTCTTCGTGCTCTTATGCGACGATATGCAAGGCAATATAAGGCACGAGATTAAACAGAATGATGCCGATTTTGTAAAGCGCCATGCCTGCGTAATGTATGGCGTCGAATTGTTCGACCGGCAAACGAAACCAGTGCCCGTGTAATCGATACATCCATTCGTGAGCTGAGATAAATAGCAGTCCCCATAAAAGCAGCACGCTGAAATTGATTATGGAACACCATAAAAGGATTTCACGTATCAGTTCAATGTTCATGGGCGAGTCTCCTATGATGGTTAAGGGGAAATAATAACAACTCGATGACTCTTTTTGCCGACATTCTTGCCAATCACCAAGCTATTTTTAGACTTTTTTCGAACTCAGCAATAATCGATCAAAGAATAAATATGTTCGAATATTGAGATGAAATTAGAGTTCCATAACTAGCAACGGTATACCGTAACTGGCAAGAAAGTAGGCAATTGCCGAAATAACGCTTGGCGTTGCGTTGTACAAAAAGACTTGCCGGAAAATATAACTGATAACTGCAATATACCAAATGACTAAAAACACGCCGATCCCGATTGATATTTCTTCTTGATATTCAACATGTTTCATTACCATAACAACATCCAGCACTTCAGCGGCAATCGCCAAGGTGATGATAAAGTTTTCGCAGACAAAGATGGCAGTGAATACTTGTTTAAAATATTGCCATTTCTTCATCGTCAGCAAAAAAACAGTAATAAATGAAAAAGCCATTATGGTCCTCATCAATACTTCCAAAGTACCGCTGACAGGATCGGAAATAAGGCCTTCGACGATCATGCCTGAAACAAGATAGAACCCCAAATTCTTCGCTACGAACGATGGTCCGGGAATTAAATTTATAGGATTATTTCGGAACAAACAAAGCCAAAGATAATTGAGTAATAAGTTCATCGAGAGTTTATTGAGGTTAAAAAAAATAGGGCAGGCCAACTAAAAATAACCGATTTTTTTTGTTTTTGACTTTCTGCTTTTGCTATTTGGTTAACTAAAGAAAGATCAAAAAGACTCATTTTCCCACGGATTACAGTAAATGTAAGCATTCAATCCCCCTCTTTTTCATAGAGGGGGATTGAATGCTTAGGATTTGGGCATAAATAACGTCCCTATTTTTGGAGGGTTCGGTAACTCGATTGGCAGGTGTCGGCGGCAGGGCAGATTTTTGCTCCTGCAAAATCTGCATTCATGCCATCCTTGGCAATCAGGCCCCGCCTTCAAGCCACGGATGTATTCACCCAGTACCTAAATAAGCCATGGTAGTGAATCATTGCCAATGACCTATAGAATTTAGGAGTTGGGTTCATGGCGTCTTGCCAGGCGAGTTACCGGACCCTCGACAAAGGTCATAACTCCAGGAAGTTATTTTTTCGCGAAATCCTTACTTCCTTTCAGAAAACCGAAAATGTGGCCGCGCGAAGGATATGATAATTTATTAGCGACAAAGGGTATATTTTAACGATGCGGCTTTATTATGGTCATTAAACAAATGATTTCGATACTGTTACTTTATTTGTTGTTTCTATTGGCTTTATTTATATGGCAACGAAACCTCATTTATTTTCCCGGAAAGCAGTCGTTAGCGAAGCAACAAGAACAGGCTGAACGTCTAAGTCTGGAACTTTGGCCGGCAAAGGAAAACTATCTTGGGTTGATGTCTAAATCGACCATGAGAGGCAGTAAAGGAACGGTTATTGTTTTTCACGGTAATGCGGGAAGCGCGATCAATCGGGTTTATTACTTCAATGCATTGGAAAGGCTGGGATACCGGGTTATTGTTGCCGAATATCCTGGGTATGGCGCAAGATTAGGCGCGCCATCGGAATCGGTATTGATAAGCGACGGCATCGCCATCGTAACACAAGCACGGGACGATTTCGGCGATCCCATTTTTCTTTGGGGCGAGTCGCTGGGTAGCGGTGTGGTCGGGGGAATCGTGCATTCCGGAAAAGTCCCGATTAAAGGCATTGTAATGATGACGCCGTTCGATAGCATGGCTAACGTTGCGCAACACCATTATTGGTTGTTTCTGGCTAAATGGCTGATTCGCGACCGCTTCGATAATCTCAAGTTCTTGAATGGCTATAGCGGCAATACGGCTATGGTGATTGCCAAAGAAGACCAAATCATTCCGAATCGCTATAGCTTGAATTTATATGACTCACTTCAATGTCATAAAAGGCTGTGGTCGTTTAAAAATGCCGATCACAACAGCTTGCCGCTGGCTCCGGAATTGCCGTGGTGGCAGGAAGTGATGCACTTTATCGATGAAGCTGAACAAGTGATTAACGAGTAAGGATTTAGTCGTAAATAACTTCCCTATTTTACGGAGGGTTCGGTTGCTCGATTGGCAGGTGTCGGCGGCAGGGCAGATTTTTGCTCCTCGGCAATTGCTCCTGCATCGCCTAAAGCGCCTACTGTTGGTGCCCTAATACACGCCATCCATGGCAATCAGATTCCGCCGTCAAGCCTACATGGACGTATTCACGGCGTCCTGTCAAGCGAGTTACCGAACCCTCAACAAAGCGCATAGTTCCAGGACGTTATTTATCACGAAATCCTAAGGTTAGTAGGGTTTTAATATGATTTGATTGCTCGCATCGTCGAACGTCATTTGGAAGCGTCCTAAAAAGCTCATACCCAGCAAGCCGCTCGATTGTAATTTATCGTCTGCAATGAAACTCACATCTACGTTATCGGCTTGAGCTTTGCCGATAACGACCGATTTAAGCTTGCCTTGCATAATTTCGACTCTGCCGTTCGCAGTTTCGCTGTACCCGGGTTGTAAGTTCCTGTCGGTAAAACCCAATGCGGATTGAAGCGAGGCCGGTAACACTAAAGTGGTCGCGCCGGTATCGATCAGCATATTGGCTTTCAGTTTGGTGCCGTAAGGCCCCGATAATTCGGCCTTTACCAAATGATGCGAACCGCTACGAGTCGTTTTGATGGCATAACTGGCGTCGGCCTTGGGTTTTTCAACAACTGCAGGAGGCGGCGTGTTGTCATAGCGCTTGATGCTGGTGATGATGATTTTTTCTATATCTCCTTGTTTGTTAGATAATTGAACAAAGTTATAATCACTTAGCAGTCGTTTTAATTGTTGATCCGGTGTGCCGCTAAGACGAAGGGGAGGGCCGTCTTGGACTAAGTGTAAATTCTTTATTGTTATGCCCTGTGCATTAATGAGTTGTTCGAGTTGAGTTTTAAGGCTATCGGCTTGTGCGATGCCGATCGTTAACATCAATGCTAACAGGGTGGCAATGATCGAGTTTTTTCCGGACATAGAGTGCCGCCAGTAAGGTGCTTAAAAAAGTTTGAGCCTAAAAGCCGCGTCCGGGTTTCACAAATAACCAATTTTAATAAGACAAGTGTTGACAGGCGCGGCAAAACAACGTTGGATTGTAAGGGTTCGTCTCAAAAAAATCATTAAGTCGCTTTTTATGCCCTATCAAAAAGCGTCGATGTCATAAACCATTAATAACTAAAACAAGGCAAACATCGATGAATACAGGACAGTTGATTACTTATTTCACCCCGGTTTTCGGGTTATTAGCGCTATTTTTTATCATTAAACGTTCGGCATGGGTTAACAAACAGGATGCCGGTAATGAACGAATGACACGGATCGCAGGCTTCATCGAAGATGGCGCCATGGCCTTTCTCAAGGCGGAATACCGGGTTTTATCTATTTTTGTTGTTCTAGTCGCTATTTTGTTGGGTTGGATGGGCTCTTTGTCTGACGATTCATCTTGGATGATTGCATTATCATTCATATTAGGCGCGTTTTGTTCCGGATTTGCCGGTTTTTTAGGCATGCGTATTGCCACCAAAGCTAATGTCAGAACGACGCAAGCGGCCAGAACGAATATCGGTAGCGCATTGCGGGTGGCCTTTGCCGGCGGTTCGGTGATGGGCATGTGCGTTGTCGGCCTCGGCGTGTTGGGACTCAGTTTGCTGCTAATTGTATTTTCTTCATTGGGATGGGAAATGGGCCGCATCGTCACGGTGATTACCGGCTTTTCGTTCGGTGCGTCTTCGATTGCTTTGTTTGCCAGGGTCGGCGGCGGCATATACACCAAAGCGGCCGATGTCGGCGCGGACTTGGTCGGAAAGGTCGAAGCCGGGATTCCCGAGGATCATCCGCTTAATCCGGCGACGATCGCCGATAATGTCGGCGATAATGTCGGTGATGTTGCCGGAATGGGTGCCGATCTTTTCGAATCCTATGTCGGCTCGATTATCGGTACCATGGTGCTGGGCGCGGTATTGATCGGAACAGCCGGATTTGAAGTAGACAACGAATTCGGCGGATTAAATGCCGTTTTGTTGCCTTTGGTGCTAGCCGCTGTGGGTATCGTGACATCGATCATTGGGACATGGTTCGTGTGCATCAAAGAGGGCGGCAATCCGCAAAAGGCCTTGAATCGAGGCGAACTGGTCTCGGCAGTATTCATGCTTTTGGTAACTTATGGAATTACTCAATGGATGTTGCCGGAATCCTGGCAAACCGGTTCAGGTGTTTATACGTCGATGGGCGTGTTCATAGCTATTATTATCGGATTGGTTTCAGGGCTGGCGATAGGCGCGATTACCGAATTTTATACCGGAACCGGAACCCGCCCGGTGAGAGGCATCGTCGAGCAATCGCTGACCGGGTCGGCAACTAATATTATTGCCGGAGTCGGAGTAGGCATGCAGTCGACTGCAGTGCCGATTATTATTATTGCCGCCGCTATTATCGGTGCTTATGAATTCGCAGGTCTATACGGCATTGCCATAGCAGCGGTGGGGATGTTGTCCAATACCGGTATTCAATTGGCGGTCGATGCTTATGGGCCCATCTCCGATAATGCCGGCGGTATCGCCGAAATGGCGGCCTTACCGAAAGACGTGCGGGAACGGACCGATAAGCTTGACGCCGTCGGTAATACTACCGCGGCAATCGGTAAGGGATTTGCAATCGGTTCGGCCGCACTGACCGCGCTCGCGTTGTTTGCCGCCTTCATGACCACCGCCAACATTTCCAGTATCGATATTTCCAAACCGTATGTCATGGGCGGTTTATTTTTGGGCGGCATGCTGCCGTTTCTGTTTTCATCGCTGGCGATGGCGGCTGTCGGAAGAGCTGCGATGGATATGATTCAAGAAGTGAGACGACAGTTTGCTTCTATCCCCGAGTTGAAGGCGGCGCTCGAAGTCATGCGTCACAACGAAGGGAAGGAACTGGATCAATGGAGCGAGGCCGATCAGCTGGTTTTCAATAATGCGGACGGCAAAGCGGAATACAGTCAATGCGTCGCGATTTCAACACGGGCCTCGCTTCGGGAAATGGTGTTTCCCGGATTGCTGGCCGTCGTTTCTCCTGTAGCGGTGGGTTTTGGCGGTGGCGCTGAAATGTTGGGCGGCTTACTGGCCGGCGTTACGGTGAGCGGGGTGTTGATGGCGATTTTTCAATCCAATGCCGGCGGTGCTTGGGACAATGCCAAGAAAATGATCGAAGCTGGTGTGGAAATTCAAGGGCATACCTATCATAAAGGCTCGGAGCCCCATAAAGCGGCGGTAGTCGGCGACACGGTCGGCGACCCGTTCAAAGATACTTCGGGGCCTTCGCTGAATATCCTGTTGAAATTGATGTCTGTGGTGGCATTGGTAATTGCGCCGATGTTGTGATGGGTCTACTCGTATCCGATCGAAAAAACGTTTAATTTCCAGGAGGCGCGGGATGTGTTTTGCGAAGATGTTGACAGCAGGACAGAGTTTTGTCCATGTGAAATTTGCATCCACGCCGTCCCTGGCGATCAGGCTGCCGGAATGTGGGTTTACCCTGCATAAATTGCCTGAGTAATTAATCGTAGCTAGTGGGATATGGAATTTAGGACTTGGGTGAACGGCGGTCCTCGATAGTCACACCACATACTTTAAACGAAGTCGCAGGGTTTTTCAGTATGAAAGAAGTAATCGGACCTGTGTGGGCCAGTCTGCTAAATGTGCCGCAGGCATCCCGTAAAAAAGCGATTGTGTTCACCCTTAGCGTGGACTACACTCTAGTTTTTTAGCCGAGCGGGTCGACGATGTACGCAACCAATGTCAGAAATTTAAAACGTAATCCTTCGGAGGCCCTTAGACATGCCGAAAAAGAACCGGTATTGATCTTAAAAGGCAATCAACCAAATGCCCTGCTGTTAAATTTAAAAAGCTCGCTGGGTGAGTTGAGCGACCAACTCAAACCCGCGTTGGCAGCCAGTTTATTTAAAGACCGGGTGATATCATTGGGTGCGGCTGCGCAAATCAGCGGCTTAAGCCTATCTGAATTTATCGACCACTTGACCCAGTTGGATATCGATGTTGTCGTGGCCGACAAACAAACAGCCAAGGAATTGGAAACATTGGATTCATGGCTATCGTCATAGCCGATGCCGGACCGCTAATAGCGCTGGCTAAAATAAAACACCTTCAATTGCTGCCCGCGCTATTTGGCAAGGTTGTGATTACCCAAGCCGTTGCCGATGAATGTTTGCGAAGTCAATCCGCCGATGCTCTCTTAATCGAACAGGCTTTGATTTCGGAGTGGTTGAAATGTGTGGACAATCCGGATTTTAAACTCCCTTTATCGAGAAGCTTGGGATTGGGCGAGCAATCCAGCATTGAGTATGCCTTGCAAACAAACGGTAATGCCATGTTGATCTTGGATGATGCATTGGCACGAAAACAAGCCTTGCGCAAGCAATTGCCGATAGTCGGCACGGCTGGACTATTGTTTGCCGCGCAACGAAAGGCCTTGATTTCCGATCCCGAGACTTTAGTCGCTGAGCTTAGACAGAAGGGTTATCGAATTTCAGACGATGTGATTGCCCAATTGAAAAAGGGTTGAACTACCCAGTTCCAGCGCTTAGAAAACCGATTTCGCCGGCGTACGTCCGGCAAACTAACGGTAACGCCTTGTTGATATTGGATGATGCATTGGCACGAAGTATATAAAAGACCGTTCGACTTATGACAGAGATGAGGCGAATAGTCTTTTGGTAGGCTCAAGCGCTTTTTAAAGTTAGACTTCTAATTTCATAACGGCCTGCTTGACCGGCTCGGCCAGACCGTTCCCGTCTTTGCGGCAATAATCGATGATTTCGCGGCGCATCCGGGGTTCCCAGGCGCGTATTAGATGATTTTTGATGCTCTCGACGGCGGCCTCCTTATCAGGATCCGCATTGAAGAATTCGCCGATCGCGTTGGCCATTTTGATGAGTTTTTCTATCTGCATTATTGTCTGCCTCTGTACGCGACAAAATTTCTTAAAGGATATGATTCATAGGAATTATCGGCTTCCAATTACAACCAAGTTGAAGTAAAAAAGCTTTAGCACCCCTTTCCAACGTCCGATTTTTTTCGTGCTTCCCTTGACTCCGCTAGAGAGTTGATTTCAAACCAAATCGGTTTCTCGGTGGATCAGCCGATGCGAATGACTGTAAACGACATGCCTGTCTTCTCGGGCGAAGCCGACCAACGTCAGTCCCGTTTCTTCGGCTAACCGTATCGCAAGTCCGGTCGGCGCAGAAATCGCGGCCAACAAGCCAATGCCGGCCACGGCCGTTTTTTGGACCATTTCATAACTGGCTCGGCTCGTGACGATCACAAAACCGTCGGCCGGTTTTCGTCCTATCCTCAATAATGCCCCAATTAGTTTATCCAAGGCATTGTGCCGCCCGACATCCTCACGTATGGTTTGAATGCCCCGGCCAGGCAAGACCCACGCGGCCGCATGCACCGCGCCGGTCAATCGGTTGAGTTGTTGATGCTGTGTCAATTCGTCCAATGCCGATAACAATTCGGCAGACGTTACCGAAGCACCGCCCGATAACGGTGCGGGGTGACGGACGGCTTGTTGCAAGGTGCTAGCCCCGCACAAGCCGCAACCTGTCCGCCCGGTCAAGTTGCGGCCTTTATCGGCCATACCTTGCCTTCGCTGTTCGGGGATTTTAAGACGCACTTCGATGCCGTCCTTGCGGTTATAGACTCGTGTGCTCAGAATCTCTGCTGGGTGATCGACAATGCCTTCGGTGATGCTGAAGCCGAGCGCGAATTCTTCCAAATTAGTCGGCGTCGCCAGCATCACGACATGCGGCACGCCGTTATAGACCAGCGACACCGGTACTTCTTCGGCGATGTAATCCTGCTGAATGGTTGCACGCCCGTCCTCCCAGCGCTCGACCGGGCTTTGCCGATAACTCGGCCAGCCCAGTTCCCACGCAGATGATTCGGGCGTCGCAAGGTCAAGCATGATGTGTGCCTTGCTCCAACAGATCCAATTGTTGCTTCGAAAAGTCGCTGTACTGTTTTTGCCACTCCGAAGGCTGCGTGACTTTCGATACTTGCACTGCGGTGACTTTGTATTCCGGACAATTGGTCGCCCAGTCGGAATTGTCGGTCGTGATCACGTTCGCGCCAGATTCCGGGAAATGGAAAGTCGTATAGACGACGCCCGGCTGCACGCGTTCGCTGATCAATGCGCGCAATACCGTCTCGCCGGAACGGCTCTTGATGCCGACCCAATTTCCGTCGACGATGCCGCGATCCTCAGCGTCATGCGGATGAATTTCAAGCCTGTCCTCGGTATGCCACGCAACGTTGTCGGTACGACGGGTTTGCGCACCGACATTGTACTGCGACAGGATGCGGCCGGTGGTCAGGATCAATGGGAACATCCGCGTCGTGCGTTCCTCGGTCGCTACATATTCGGTCAGCATGAACAGACCTTTGCCGTTCGGGCGCATGAACTCATGTGCATGCATCGTAGGAGTGCCCACAGGATTTTCTTCGTTACACGGCCATTGGATGCTGCCGAGGCGATCGATTTTTTCGTAGCTGACGCCGGCGAATGTCGGCGTCAAGCGCGCGATCTCGTCCATGATCTCGGACGGATGGCTGTAATTCATCGAATAGCCCATCGCATTCGCGAGCAATTGTGTGACTTCCCAGTCTTCGTATCCGGCCAATGGCTTCATGACCTTACGTACCGGCGAGATGCGGCGTTCGGCGTTCGTAAACGTGCCGTTTTTCTCGAGGAAAGACGACCCGGGCAGGAACACATGCGCGAACTTGGCTGTTTCGTTCAGGAACAAGTCCTGCACGATCACGCATTCCATCGATCTCAAGGCATGATGCACATGTTGAATGTCGGGGTCCGATTGCGCGATGTCTTCACCTTCGACGTAGAGCCCCATGAACGTGCCGTCGGATGCGGCGTCGAACATGTTCGGAATGCGCAGGCCAGGCTCGGATTCGAGAATCACGTTCCAGTCTTTCTCGAACAGCTGGCGCGTTTCGTTATCGGAGACATGGCGGTAGCCCGGAAATTCGTGCGGGAACGAGCCCATGTCGCACGAACCTTGCACGTTGTTTTGACCGCGCAACGGATTGACGCCGACACCTTCGCGTCCGAGATTGCCGGTCGCCATCGCCAGATTTGCGATGCCGATCACGGTCGTCGAGCCTTGACTGTGCTCGGTCACTCCCAAGCCGTAGTAGATCGCGCCATTGCCGGCGGAGGCAAAAAGACGTGCCGCGGAGCGAATATCGGCGGCCGGAACGCCGGTGATCGTTTCGGTTTGCTCGGGCGCATGACGCGGATCGGCGATGAACGTTTTCCATTTTGCGAACGCGTTGGTATCGCAGCGCTCTTCAATGAAGGCTTCGTCGAGCAGGTTTTCGGTCACGACGACATGGCCGAGCGCATTGATCAGCGCGACGTTAGTACCCGGGCGCAGCTTCAAATGGTAATCGGCTTTGACATGCGGCGAGTTCTTGACTAGATCGATTTTGCGGGGATCGACGACTATCAATTTTGCGCCTTGACGCAAACGTTTTTTCATCAACGAACCGAACACCGGATGACCGTCGGTCGGATTCGCGCCGATGACCATGATCACATCGGACTTCATCACCGAGTCGAAGTTCTGCGTTCCGGACGATTCGCCGAAGGTCTGCTTGAGTCCATAGCCGGTCGGCGAATGACAGACGCGCGCGCAGGTGTCGACGTTGTTGTTGCCGAAGCCGGCGCGAACCAATTTTTGCACCAGATAGGTTTCTTCGTTCGTGCAGCGCGACGACGTGATGCCGCCGATCGAACCCTTACCGTATTTGGCTTGAATGCGTTTCAACTCGGATGCGGCATAGTTGATCGCCTCTTCCCAGCTGACTTCCTGCCACGGATCGCTGATGCTTTTGCGGATCATCGGAGTCGTGATGCGATCTTTGTGCGTCGCGTATCCGAACGCGAAACGACCTTTTACGCAGGAATGACCGTGATTGGCCTTGCCGTCCTTGTGAGGCACCATGCGAATCAATTGATCACCTTTCATTTCGGCGCGGAACGAACAGCCGACGCCGCAATACGCGCAGGTCGTCACGGTGGAGTGCTCGGGCGTGCCATGTTCGATGACTGATTTTTCCATCAAGGTCGCAGTCGGGCAGGCTTGCACGCAAGCGCCGCACGAAACGCACTCGGAATCCATGAACGCCTCGTTTTGACCGGGAGAGACTTTGGAATCGAAGCCGCGTCCGTCGATCGTCAAGGCGAAAGTGCCTTGCGTTTCTTCGCAGGCTCTGACGCAACGCGAGCACACGATGCATTTGGCCGGATCGAAACTGAAATAAGGGTTGCTTTCATCCTTGACAGCTTGCAAGTGATTCTTGCCTTGCGGGTTGTAGCGTACTTCACGCAAGCCGACCGCGCCGGCCATATCCTGCAGTTCACAGTCGCCGTTCGCGGAACAGGTCAAGCAATCAAGCGGATGGTCGGAAATATAGAGCTCCATGACGCCTCGACGCACGTCGGCCAGACGCGGGTTCTGCGTAACGACCTTCATGCCTTCGGCGACCGGCGTCGTGCAGGATGCCGGCATGCCGCGCGCGCCCTCGATCTGCACGACACATAAGCGGCACGAACCGAACGGTTCGATGCTGTCGGTCGCGCACAGTTTCGGAATGTCGATGCCGATGCCGGCCGCAGCGCGCATTACCGACGTGCCGGCCGGTGCGGTCACCTGAAATCCGTCGATTTCCAGCGTGACCAGTTTGTCTGCCTCCTTGGCGGGGGTTCCAAAGTCTTGTTCTTTATTCAGGGACATATCAGTACCTCCGGTGGGGTCAAGCCGCGCTGGCCTGTTCGGTTATCCCGAAGTCTTCGGGAAAATGATTCAATGCGCTCAGCACAGGATAGGGCGTCATGCCGCCGAGCGCGCACAACGAACCGTTCAATAGGGTGTCGCACAGGTCGCGTAATAATGGTATGTTTTTATGAAGATCGCGGCCGGCGATGATGTCTTTGATGACTTCTTCGCCGCGCGTCGAGCCGATCCGGCACGGCGTGCATTTGCCGCAGGATTCGATCGCGCAGAACTCCATGCTGTAGCGCGCCATTTCGGCCATGTCGACGGTGTCGTCGAAGACGACGATGCCGCCGTGACCGACGACGGCCCAAATCGCCGCGAATGCTTCATAATCGAGCGGCGTATCGAATTGCGATTCAGGCAGGTACGCGCCCAGGGGGCCTCCGACCTGCACCGCCTTGATCGGCCGTCCCGATGCCGAACCGCCGCCGTAATCGTAGAGCAGTTCGCGCAGGGTCAAGCCGAACGCAAGTTCGACGAGGCCCGGATATTTAATGTTGCCTGCCAATTGAATCGGCAGCGTGCCGCGCGAACGGCCCATGCCGAAATCGCGGTAATACTCGCCGCCCTTGTCGAGTATGATCGGCACCGAGGCCAGCGAGATCACATTGTTGACGATCGTCGGTTTGCCGAACAAGCCGCTGATCGCCGGCAGCGGCGGCTTGAATCGGACCAGTCCGCGCTTGCCTTCGAGACTTTCCATCAATGAAGTCTCTTCGCCGCAAACATAGGCGCCGGCGCCCAGACGAACTTCGAGATCGAATTGCTTGCCGCTGCCTTGAATGTTGCCGCCGAGATAACCGGCTTGATAGGCTTTTTCAATCGCGGTATTCAACGCCCTATGCGCATGCGGATATTCGACGCGCAGATAGATGTAACCTTGTGTCGCACCGACCGCGATTCCGGCGATCGTCATGCCTTCGATCAATACGAACGGGTCGTCTTCCATGACCATGCGGTCGGAGAACGTGCCCGAGTCGCCTTCGTCGGCATTGCAGATGATGTATTTTTGTTCGCTCGGCGTGTTGAGTACCGTGTTCCATTTGATGCCGGTCGGAAACGCCGCACCGCCACGGCCGCGCAGTCCCGAATCGGTCACCTGTTTGACGATGTCGGCACCGCTCATCGCCAGTGCATTTTTCAGGCCGCGATAACCCTCATGGGCCAGATAGTCGTCGAGACTTACCGGGTCGGTGAGGCCGATGCGGGCGAAAGTCAGTCGTTGCTGTTTTTTGAAATAAGGGATTTCGTCGATCGTGCCGACTTCGAGCGTATGTTTTCCTCCATTTAAAAAATCAGCGTCGAACAAACCGGGGATGTCTTTTAATTGCACCGGACCATAGCCGATGCGGCCTTCGGATGTCTCGACCTCGACTAACGGCTCCAGCCAGAACATGCCACGAGATCCATTGCGGACCAGCTTGATGTCCAGCCCTCGTTGCTGAGCTTCCTTCTCGATCGCCGCGGCAATTCGGCCGGCTCCGAGCGACAACGCGCCGGAATCGTTCGGTACATAAACGGTCACTGTCATGATAAAGCCTCCATCTCGCCGATCACGCCGTCGAATGATTCATTAGATACACGTCCGTAAACATCGTTGCCGATCTGCATCGACGGAGAACAAGAACATAATCCCAAGCAATAAACCGGTTCGAGCGAAAACCTGCCGTCCGCTGTCGTTTCATGAAAATCGATGCCTAACTTGGCCTTGACATGATCTTCCAGCAGTTTCGATCCCATCGCCTGACAGGATTCGGCACGGCACAAATGAATCGTCTGTTTGCCCGGCGGCGTTTCGCGGAAATAATGGTAAAAACTGATCACGCCATGAACTTCGGCGCGGGATAGATTCAGTTCAGAAGCGATCATGGGAATGCTGTCTGCGGGGATATACCCCAAAGCGTTTTGAATATCGTGCAAAATCGGCAGCAGCGCGCCGGGTTTATCTTTAAGTGCGCTGGTGATTTCCTTGACGATGCTGAGCATGGAAACGGTCTCGGTCATGGGGCCTCACTTTCCGGTTCGAAAGCCGTTGAGTGGCGCTTCGAAATTGAAGTTTGTAGGTTTCAGAGAATATCATGTAATTTTTATTTATCAAAAAACACATAAAAAAACATATTTATGCATAAATTGTATGCTTTCTAATTATAAGCCTAATATCATTATCGTAAAAATCACATTTTTTTAACGTTAAATCAGATTTTCTGATGCAGCTCGGTCCAGTCCTTCCAGCCCATACCCTCATTGCGGAACATCGTTAAGCTCGCTATATTGTTGAACCCTTTAGTTTTCCATCGAGGCTTTACTTTTGTCAGACATGATGACCGTGCACGAGGTCGCCGATTATTTGCGCGTCAAAGAGCGCAAAATTTACGACCTGATTAATCAAAAACAGATTCCATGTACGCGCGTGACCGGTAAATGGCTTTTTCCGCGTTATCTGATCGATATGTGGTTGATGCAAAACAGCGAATCGGTCTCGCAAGATGCATTGTTGAGAAGCGCACCCGAGATCGTCGTCGGCAGTCACGATCCGCTATTGGAATGGGCACTCAGGGAAAGCGGACGACCGATGGCAATGCAAACGACGGGCAGCATGGAAGGCTTGAGCCGCTTCGCGGCCGGCGAGGCGTTGATCTGCGGCATGCATGTGCTCGACACCGCCAGCGGCGAATTCAACACGCAGGCAATCAAGAATGCACTGCCGGATCACGGTGTCGTAGCGATCGAATGGGCCTGGCGGCAACAGGGACTGATCGTCGCGCCGGGCAATCCGCTAGAGTTGCATTCGCTCGAAGACATCACCGATAAAAACGCGTTGCTAATCGACCGGCAAAGCGGTGCCGGCAGCCGGATTTTGCTCGATCATTTGTTCGAACAGGCGGGAGTCGACAAGATGCTCATCAAGACTACTGATAAGCCTGCGCGTACCGAAATCGACGTCGGCCTGACGATCTCGTGCGGCAAGGCCGATGTTGGCATCGCGGTCGCGTCGGTCGCCCGGCAATTGCGGCTTGATTTCATTCCGTTGACAAAAGAACGTTTCGATCTAGTGATGCGCCGCATCGACTATTTCGAGCCGCCGATACAGAATCTGCTGGAACTAACCCGCACGCCCGCCTTCATCGAAAAAGCCGAAGAGCTGGGCGGTTACGAATTGTCCGGCTCCGGGAAGGTGGTATTGAATCTGAGGTAAATCCTTGCGTCCGATCCTGCTAATCGGACCTGTGTGGGTCAACACATGCTCCATCCTCCGATCAGTGACCCGATCTGTAATGCCCCTCATCCTTTATCGAGCAATCGTTCAAGAAAAATCCTGATTAGCAAGTTTCTTCAGCTAAAGCCCAAAGATCGACATAACCCCTAGAAAGACGGGGTTCGTAAGCCATGCGCGTCAAGATAAAAACAGCCACCCACATCACGCTCTTTCCCAAGCTCCAGCTTGGGAAAAACACCCCGGAAGCTCCCCCTTCGACATGCTCAGGGCAAGAGCTTCCTGAGACCGACACAACCTCCGCTCACTCTCAATCAACCCCGCGACTTGCTCGTTCAATTTTTCTTGATTGTCGGGAAGCTAGAGCTTCCTGAACAGGTTAGCCAAGCTGGAGCTTGGGTAACAGCATATTTTAGTTTTTGCGACTACGACTGGCCCCTGCTTGGACACTTGGTTTCGGCAAGCAGAAGCATCTTGCTAATCAGGAGAAAAATTTTGCGCCAAGCTTTTTCGTCCCCGCTCACATTTAGTCACCTCCTTAGATCCCTACCCTCAAAATCTGTAAGATTTTTA
Organism: Gammaproteobacteria bacterium; assembly: GCA_018830325.1. GTDB lineage: Bacteria > Pseudomonadota > Gammaproteobacteria > Methylococcales > Methylomonadaceae > Methylotuvimicrobium. The sequence goes on along the minus strand of JAHJSQ010000123.1, from coordinate 15,705 downwards.
AGCCCATATTTGTGTGTTAATATGCGTTTTTTACATATATGTCCGTTTTTTACCTTGCTATCGTATAAAAAATACAAATGCACACAATCGACTTACTGATCGGCATCGACGATACCGATAATCTCGAAAGCCGGGGAACCGGGTTTCGGGTGCGCGAATTGGGTAGGTTGCTGACCGAAAACCGGATCGCGCGGGTATTCGGCATCACGCGTCATCAGTTGTTCGTCAGCCCGTTGATTCCTTATACGTCGCATAACAGTTCCGCGTGCATGGCGGTTGCCGTCGAATCCAGGGAAATGGAAGACCTGACCGAATTTTGCCGCGATTATCTGCTGCGCGAATGCGCGGAAGGTTCCGATGCCGGCTTGTGCATCGCGCCGGCCGGCGAAGTCTGCGCCGACGTCCGGGATTTCGGCCGACGGGCGAAATCCGAAGTGTTCACGCAACAAGACAGCCGTTCGTTGGCGAAGCGTTCCGGCTTTCATTTGGAAGGCTTGACCGGCGATCAGGGCGGCGTGATCGGCGCGTTGGCGGCCGTCGGCTTGCGCGCAGGAGGCAACGATGGGCGTTACATCGGTTTGCGCGGCATGCGCGAATTGGAGCCGGGCGACTATCCCTTGAGCCGACTGCAGGAATTGACCGATATCGAGCGAGTGCAAACCGTCGAAGGCATCGCTGTCAGCGATTCCGGTGCGATCGTGTCGATGAGCGAATGGGCCCGCCCGGTGCTGCTGGACGGAAAAGCTGTTTTATTGGTGGAGAAAACGAATGACGATACAAACGATCGGTGGCGGGTTGTTCCTAAATCCGTCATTAAAACCTATTGAATTGAGCGACCGGGCCGGTCTGAAAACGATGGCGTGGCTGCTGGCGGCCGGCGTTTTGGCAGTCGTGCTGCATGAATTGTTTCGCTGGCCGCTCAGAATGCCGGGCCGTCACGGCCTGGAATGGATGGCGATTCTGATTTTCGCCCGGACCGGCTCGACCTATCGTTGGGCCTGTACGGTTACGGCATTCGGCGCGGCATCGGCTTCTTTATTGCCGCTTGCAGGCGCGATCGAGCCGCTGGCCGCCGCCTCTTATTGGATAACCGGCGTCATCGTCGATCTGCTGTATCGGGCCGACAAGCAGTGGCGGCGCTATGCTTTTTACCTGGCGCTGATCGCGGCCGCCGCGCATTCGGTGCGTCCTCTGCTGAACTGGATCGAACTGTTCTATCTAGGCATCGAGCATCATTCCTTGACCAGCGGTTTGTGGTATCCGGTATCGACGCATTTCGGTTTCGGCTTTATCGGCGGCTTGGCCGGTGCGGTGCTGGCCGGATTCTCGCAACGTCGTCACCTCTTTTTTCATCGCTAATTCCAGTCTCGGCGGGGCTCTTAATCATGACTCGATCCGCAACACACGAACACACCGCTAAAATCCGCCTGGCAGGCTGCTCTCTGGCTTTGTTTTTACCGTTGGCTACGGCTTCGGACATGGCCGACGATGAAGTTTACCATTTAGGCGAAATCGTCGTACGCGGCGAAGATCCTGGCGTCGAAGCGATCGCGACGGTCTACGAACTGAATGCGTTGGATATCGAGCGCAAGGCCGCCAGAACGCTCGACGAAGCGATCGAACTGTTGCCCGGTGTCAATATTCGTACCGGTGCCGACGGCACACCGCGCATCGATGTCAGAGGCTTCAGAACCCGGCAAGTCAAGCTGCTGATCAACGGCGTACCGTTCAATTCGACATTCGACGGCCAATTCGATCCGACTATGATTCCGACCGAATCGATCGCGAAAATCAAACTGACTTCCGGCGCCAGTTCGGAGCTCTACGGCGAAGGTGCCGAGGCGGCCGTGATCAACATCATCACGAAAAAAGGCGCTACGGGTTTTCATGCGCAAGCGGCTGGTGAGGTCGGTGATCGCGGCCATCAACGCATCTGGGGTAGCGCGTCCGGCGGCATCGACAATGCCGATTTCAGAGTCAGCCTGAGCCATCAGGACCGCGACGGTTTTCCATTGTCTCGCGATTTCGTCGGTACGCCGGAGGAAAGCGGAGGACTTAGAAATAACAGCGATCGGCGCCGAACCAACGTCTACGCCAACGCCGGTTACCGTCCCAACGACGATTGGAGTCTCGGGCTTTCGTTCAATCACGCCCAGGGTGAACACGGCATTCCATCGAGCGTGATCAACGACAATACCGACGTATTCGCCAACCGCCCGCGTTACGAACGGGTCAATGACGAAGCGATTTATGCGTCCCAATTCTCGGTGGCCTATGATCCCGAAGGGCCTTGGTCGTCGAAAAATTGGGCTTACCTGAACATCGTCGACGAGCAGGGCAACCGATACGACGACGCAACCCTGTCGTCAATGAGCAGCGATCGCGTCAACGGTACGTTCGACTTGAGCAGCTCGACCCGAATCGCCGGCGGTCATACGCAAACCAGCTACGATCATGGCTGGGGCGGGCAACTGACGATCATGGGCGATGCGCGCGAGGAAAGCTGGGAGCAGCAAGGCGTTATTCGCGATGTCAGACTGTCTGCCGGCGGAGGTGGTGGAGGCGGAGGAGGAGGAGGTGCCTCGCAACGCTTCGGACTGCGCGACGTCGATGAAAACCGAAGCATCGGCGTCGTCTCTACGGCCGCCGAACTGACCTTTTCGCCGATCGAAAATCTCGGCATCGCATTGGGCTACGGACATCACTGGCTGTTTCGGGACGATAACAGCAGCGCGGACGACAGCTCCTTCATTGCCGGCGCGCATTACGACCTGCCGACCGATACGCGTTTACGCGCGTCGGCGTCGCGCAAAATCAGAGTGCCGTCGATACGCCAACTATACGACGGCAACGGCGGCGACCCGAATCTGCGCTTCGAAACCTCCTATAATTACGAGGCAGGCATCATGCAACAATTGCCGGGAAGGACTCAAATCGGCGTGACCGGCTTTTTGAACGATGTTGAAAATTTTATCGAACGCGATAATGACGGTTTCTTCCGTAATTTTGCCAAATACGAGTTCCAGGGCGTAGAAATCATCGGCGAATCCCGTTTTATCGACGACTTGCTGCTGCGCACCAGTTACACTTATCTCCACAGCCGGGACCGGTCCGACACCGAAGGCCGCGACGAGTTACAATACCGCCCGAAGCACAAACTGGCGTTCGAGACCGATTATCAGTTCGGTTATGGATTTTCCGGTTATTTGAACGTGATGCATGTCGCCGACGAATATTACTATTCGCGCAATTTACCGCTGCAAAAAGCGCGGCTAGAGGCATACACTTTATTGAATATGAAACTGAACTACAGTTTTTTCAATAATCAGGCCGCTATTTATGTAGGTGCCGATAATATTCTCGATGCGGACTATCAGGAGTCCTATGCGCTGCCGCAAGCCGGGCGCTTCGTCTATACCGGCGCGCGGTTGAGTTTTTAGGCTTATTCATCGGCAAGCTTACCCGCTAACACTATTATGCAAACTGATAACGGTCCAAAATCCAGGAAAACACTGTTCATCGGCTCGATCGCGACGCTAGCGGTGATCGGTTTGGCGGCTTATTTTTCCCTAGACCGGACAGTTTTCGACTTGGCGCAAGAAACCGCGCCCGAAACGGTTAGTCGCTTTTCGAAACCGGATACTTCCGCCGCATTGCAAGAATTGTACGATAACGAATTCTCCGGCGAATCGATTAAAACCGAATCCGGGGAATTAGCCGGTTTTTGGTTCGAGCAAAGTTTCGCGATCGGCGGTCATGATTATCATGTGATATTCGGCAAGACTCAGAAAATCGACCCGGAAACGGGCACGCCGCTGGATAGTCATGTGCAAGGCGTCAAGGTCGGTGCGGCGACTTACCGGTTGGATTCGGATGGCTGGCGCGCAATCGGCATGCAAACAGGAATCGGTGAAATCGGTTCCTGGGGCGAAGCGCCCGATATTAAGCAGGCGGAAATTTTGACTTTATCGCCCAAGAGGATCGCGTTCATGCTCGACTTCGGCTACGGCATGGGCGGTTATTTCGATGAGGGCAAGGTGTTGTTCGGTTTCGACGGCATGACCTGGACGGATTTAGGCTTTGTGCAGACCGGCGGCAATAATGCCGGGGCCTGCGACGATAAGCCGCTGCCTTCCGGGATTACGATTCCTTGTTGGTCTTATACCGGCACTATTTCGGTATTAAGCGATATTCATCACGGCTATCCGGATTTATTAGTCGCACGAACCGGCACCCAAAGCGGCGATGAGCAACATCCGGTTAAACCGGTCGAAGACGCCGTATATCGTTTCGATGGCGATAAGTATGCGGATACGGGCAGTGACTGATCCAGGATTGGCCGTGTAATTTTCATAAACACATTATACTTCTTATGAGTCTCGAGCCCCGTCATTTCGAGATCAATCCCGCCAGATCGACTTTGCTGTAACCGAGAAGGGTGCCGGTTGCATAAGCTAGGTCGATCAACCCGACTTGATAATCGGCAATAGCCCTGACTTCCTTCATTTGCGCATCGCCCAGTTTGGTGAGCATTTCCAATACTTCGGTCATCGTCCGTAAGCCTTCTGCAAATTGCTTGAGTTCCGCGTCGTAGTTGGCCCCGGCCAGTACGACGTTTTGCCGGGCTGCGATGATACGTTGCCAATTTTGCGATACGGTGTCCATCGCATCGTAAATTTCCCTGCGCACGGTCAGTTCTTTTAAATCGCGCGTCGTTAGACGTTGTAGCCTTTGTTGCACGGCACGTGACAGGCGCGATTTGCGCAGTTCGTTGGTCAACGGAATTTCTAGTCTCAAGCCGACCGACCAATCGTCGTAGCGCCCGGTAAACGTATCGCCGTAAGCCCCCCCGAAATCGTTGGAGTCGCGGCCTTGCGAACCGTAGCTGTAGTCCAGCATGAACATCGGTAGCGTTTGATTTTCCAAATAGTCGATCTTGGTAGCGTCGGCAGCGAGTTTTAATTCCAACTCCAGCAATTCTAGGCGGCCGTCCAATGCTTTTCGGGCTAGAGCTTCGCGGTCGAAATCGAAACTGACCAGCATCGGCGAGGTTTCGGGAATCATAATCGTGGATGTATCGATGCCGTAACGCTTGTCGTTGAGAAATTGCAATAATTGGCGTTGACTAAGTTTGAGACGGGTATTTGCGACGATCAAAGCCTCCATGCGTTCGGCCACGCCGATTTCGGCTCGGTTGATTTCGATCGCGGCGGTCAGTCCTTCTTCGACGCGGCGTTTGACCATCGTTAGATTTTGCTGTGCGATTTCGTATTGTTGACGGCGGATGTCCAATTCGCCCCAGGCGGCGTAAAGCGCCCAATAGGCCTTGTCGACCGTGGCCAATACGCGGATCGATTGCAGTCGGGTTTTGAGGTCGACGATTTGTTGTTCGTAGCGTGCGATCCGAATACCGGCCACATTGGTCGATATACCGGCATCGCGCAGTAGCGGCTGGCTCATCGAGAAACGTAGCGCGCTTCGGTATTGGTCGGAGGCCACGAAGCGGCTTTTGCTTTTGTTTTCGAGCGGGGTACTGAGTGTCACTGTTCCGCCGGTTCGTAGCGGAATCATGATGCCGGCCTCGACATCCCATTGTTCGGCGCTTTGCGGCATGTAGCCTAGCTTGGCGATTTCGTCATTCAACGGCGAGTTTTTGTCGACAGCCTTGAAGTTTACGACATCACCGTCGAGAAAAGGCGTGTCTTTATTCGAATACTTGGCGCGCGCGAAAATCAGATCGTCAAACCGGGCCTCTTCTTCGCTGACGACCGTGGCGGCGATGCTCGGGTCGATCAGTGCGATTTTCAAGTCGAGATTGTTGGTCAGCGCCATAGCACGCGCATCGGCGATCGTCAGCGCATGGCTTTCTTCCGGGGCTTCTTTTGTGTCTTTTTCCTCGAGCACAACGGGAGGTGCTGTCAAATCCAGTTTTTTCGGGTCGGCTCTGAATTCGGCAATCGCGGTGTCGAGTGATTTCGGCTCGGCTCTCGACAGATCCGGCAGCGCTAAATCTTCTTCACGTTGCATACGTTCTTCGACTTTTTGCGCCAGCTCCGGTTTCGGCCCGGTATCGAAATAGAAAGAACAACCCGACAATAAAGCGAATGCACTGGAAACCGTCAAATTTCGGTGAAGGCGTGCAACCGGGAAATGAGTTTTCAACATAAATCGTTTGTTCTGGTTAATACGCGCTATTTATCGGATTTTCTGTATGTTTGAATACGGTCTAGATCGCGATATGGATGTTCCGGCGTCAACATCGGCGGGAAGCCGTTCAACTGCCGCCATATTTCGAAGCCGATACTGACTTGTTCCAGCAGAATCCAAGCCTTGACAGCGCCGCCTTGGCGTAAAAAGCGCTCGGAAGGCCACAAATGATCGCTTTCGTCGGGTACGATCATTACGCGGAATTTACCTTGGCCATTGTCGCTCGCATCGACGAAGGCGACAGTGCCGCCGAACGTACCGACCGCGACTTCAGGCCAACCGACGAATTGAATCGCGGGCCATCCTTCGAACATCAATCGAGCATGATGTCCTGGCAAAATCAGAGGCGCATCGTTACCGGAAACCCAAACTTCGACCGCGCGAGCATCGATATCCGGTACCAGAATCAACAGCGGATCGCCTTGTTTGACGATTTGGCCTTGCGGATTTACCAATAAGCGTAAGACGGTGCCGCTTCGAGGCGCAGTAATGCGTTGCGATTTTTGTCGGGCAATACTGACATCGTTGCTGACGAGGCTGTTACGGATATCCTCGATTTCGCCGAGTATTTTGTTCTTCGATGCGCTTGTCGAATCGATCTTGGCTTGTGCATCGGCGCGAATTTGATTGATATCGGCCTCTGCGGCATTTTGTTCGGCTTTTGCAGATTGCAGAGAGGCTTTCGCACTGTTTAGCGAGCGAATCCCGACGATTGCGTCGCGTTCGGCAACTTCGAAATCGCGCCGCGAAACCAGGCCGTCGCCCAACAAGCGTGAAAATCGTTTTTGCTGCAGTTGCGCCGTTTCGTATGATGCTTGCGCCGAAACCAAAGCCTCGGATGCCGCAGCAACCTTCTGCCGAGCCATGTCCAATTTATACTGCGCTGCGGTGACTTTCATGTCGCGCACGGTCAGCAAGCTGTCGATTTGGATTTCGTAAGAGGCGAGTTCCCGTTGTTTAGCGTCCAGTTTGGCCATATTGGCTTCACGTTGCCGTTTCAAGCGTTCGGGCAATAACGGGTCGATATCGCTCACTTCGACCAACAAATCGCCTTTTTTCACCTTTGCGCCTTCCTTGACGTGCCATTGCAAGATTCGCCCTGAGACCGTCGAATCGACGGTTTGTTGTCGCTCAAGCGGGGCAAATGCCGAGACATATCCTGTACCATTGACGTTTTGTTGCCAGGGCAAAAACAGTGCGAATATCGGTATCAGAATGAACAGCCAGGCGAATATCGTCACAATCTGTCCGACAAAGCGAGGGGTCTGTGAAGCGCTTAATACCGATAATAATGGATGATGATCTTGTGTCTGCATGAGGCCAATGAATCTATAAATCGATGGTTCGTTGACAAAGTTGTGCAATTGTTTTCGACCCGGTCAACAACAACAAAGTCCATGGCGCATCATCCGCGAATAATACATCGCGGGCTGGGCTGTCGGTGAAATGTTTCCAGTCGTCGAGCAGTTCATCGAGAATCAATACTCGCGGATTTCCGATGATCGCGCGGGCGAGCAACAATTTTTGTGCCTGGCTGGACGATAGCGGAGAACCGGCCGAGTTGAGCACGGTATAAAGACCTTCCGGCAATTGTTTTTGGTCGGGAAAGATTTCTAAACGATTCACTATATCTCGAACTTGGTGCACACTGATGTCGGGTCTGCCTAGGCGAACATTTTCGATGATCGTATCCTCAATTATTTCAGTGCGCCCGGCCACCGCGACCGATTGCCGGAGACTTTCCAAGCGAATTTCGCGCATATCGATATGATTGATTTCGACATGGCCGTGACTGGGTAAGCGCAGTCCTGTCAACAATTCGGCGAGCGATGATTTGCCCGTTCCTGGACCTCCGAATAGCGCAACCTTTTCGCCGGGCATGATTTCGAAGGTCATATTTTTAAACGCTGTATAGCGATTATGATAGGTCAACGCTAAATCATAAACTCCGACATGCGCCGGTTCCGACAGTTTTAACACGTCTCCGGTTTCCCGTTCGACCGTCAGGTCGAGTAAATGTCCCAGCTTGTCGACTCCCGCCATTAAATCGTAATAACTTTCCAATTTCTTTTTTAATTGAGCGAACGAAACGAGTACGCCGGAAACGATCAATTCGGCCGCAACCAATTGCCCGAGACTGAGCTGTCCTTCCATGACTAATATCCCTCCAACGGCCAATAATGTCGTACTGGCTACGGCATATAAGGCGTAAAGACTGTATTGTTGATTCAAAAGAATACGGTAATGGCTTTTACGTGTATTTAAGTATTCATAAGCCAATTCATCGGTACGCTCTCGCGCGAGTTCCGGTCCGCCCGAAAACTTAAAAGTTTGGCCGTTGCGCGCTAAAGTTTCCAGCCAGGCGACCACTGCGTATTTGGCATAGGATTCCTCTATCGAGGTTTCAACGCCTTTGCGGCCCTGTACAAAAATAACGAAAGCAATCCATAAGACCACAAGCAAACCGAACAGTAACAGCAACGGATGATAAGCGGCCAATACCAGTAAGCCAATGATGCCCTGCAGGGCAATGGCGAAGCCGTCCAACAGCAAAAAGGCTCCGGCTTTTTGTACTGTAAGGATATCGAAAAAACGGTTAACCAATTCCTGACCGTTTTTATCGTCGTATTTCGACCATTCTACATTCGGTAGCCGGTTGCCGAGATCGGCCGCCATGCGGACAAACACGCGGCGCTGAATCAACTCGACCAAGTAAGACTGTACTATCGAAATCGCGCCGTAAAACACCAAAAAGATAAACAATAGCGTCGATAATACCGTCAACGGCTGCATCATGCCGCCCAAGGCCACCGTGTTGACGAGCGACTGTACCGCGGCAGGTGTTGCAAGGCTCAACAATCCGGAAGCGATGGCCAGCACAATGACATGCCACAGGTCTTTTTTCTCGACTTTGATCATTTCAAACAGCCGTTGTAAAGGCGGCATGTGTTCGTGACCATGTTCATCATGGGAAGAAGCATCCATCGACGCCTTTAATTCTACCAAATGCCATTCGAGTAAACGGTCGCTAGGGCAATCGAGCAACTTCATGAGTTCATTGAGTTTGAGCACCCGTGCCGTGACTACGTGACCATCGATCAATGTGGCTTTGATCCGGCCCCGGCTAAAGCCGGCCAACACCAGCCAGCGCCCGTCATCAAGGGGTTTGAGTAGTTGCGTTAAATGCCCGGAGGCGATCGCGGCTTGATCGATCGTCAGCATCAGCTCATGGCTAATCAATCCAAGCTTGTTGGCCGTTAAATGAAAGTTATCCGAAACGGCGCTGGACGGAACTTCATGTTGATGCAGGCCTTTATCATGTGCCGAACTGCCCATTTCCGACAGCAGGTAATCAAACAATGTCCTGAGTACGGTTTGACTGAATGCTTTTTGCGTCATTACTAAGAAAATAGAATAAGTGAGCTGAAAATGGAAAGTGTAAAACTAAAATTTTAATAGCTTATTAAAATTTGCTTACAAATATCTTACTTAATTCATGTGTTTAAATTTGGCTATGTTTGCGTTAATAGTAGGCGTTGATTCGGCATAAGCAACCTGCGCCTATTGGACTTTGCTGGGCGGGTTATTCAACCTGCTCGAAACGTTTTCATGGGCTTCAGTCGCAGTTGAAAGGTTCGGGACGGGGTACATGCTCCGCCCCGCTCAGGCAGTCTATCACTTAACTCATAGGCGCCAACTTAAGGAAATACCGCGTCATTTCGTCAGGGATTGGCGGAATCCAGTGCCGGGGATGGCAAAGGGTAGCTTTACATCCATATAGCCTTTATATCGGCAATTCACATGCCGATATGACGAATAATGCCGAAAATGCACCATAGAATACGCGCCAAGTCAGCGCTTATAAATGCTGACCTCCCTGTTAGCGTCGAACAAAATAGTATTGCCATAAAAGTCGCAATCATGACAGAGCGAAGTATAGTAACAGCTAAAAGAATGCAATAAGACGATTTTTGCAATGCCTATGATTTGTTAGAAATCGATTGTAATGCGAACCGGACTCTAAAATTTTAGCTAAGCTGTATAGACAATCCTTGAATTAAATAAGGCTTATGCGGGTAGAATTCAATACGGAAGACAAAAAACTAGATATCGACCGGGTTATCGATTGGCTTGATCGAGACGGTATGCTGTCGACTAAGGATCTTGAAAAATGCAGGCAATACGCCAATGCCTCAATCAACAAGCACAAACATCCGCTGAAAATATTGACCGAATGTGAAATCGGCGATAAGACCCGGCTCGGCAAATTGTTGACTCAGGAAGAGCTGACCCAATGGCTGGCCGACAAATTAGGGATGACTTATTACTATTTCGATCCCTTGCGAATCGATGTGCCGAGCGTTACCGCTATCTTTAGTAAGGCTTACGCCACTCATTACAACATACTTCCGATTAAAGTCAGTGATGATGAAGTCGTGATTGCAACGGCCGAACCCGATATCGGTTCTTGGCAAATCGATCTTGCCAAGATGCAGAGCGGCAATATTAGCTTGGTATTCGCTAACCCCGATGAAATCAAGCGTTATACCGAAGAATTTTATAATTTCTCGCGCTCGCTCAAAGGCGCAGGGGGCCAAACCAATGGCGATAGCCGTGCCGGAGGCCAAAATTTCGAACAATTAGTCGAACTTAGCAAGCAATCCGATTTCGATGTCAATAATCAGCATATCGTCAATTTGGTCAATTGGCTTTTGCAATACGCCTTCGACCAACGCGCCAGCGATATCCACATCGAACCGCGCCGCCTCCAAGGCAACGTCCGTTTTCGCATCGACGGCATTTTGCATCACGTTTATCAGTTGCCGATGCCGATTATGAATGCGGTTTTGAGTCGACTCAAGATTTTGGGGCGAATGAATATTGCCGAAAAGCGACTGCCTCAAGACGGTAGAGTCAAAACCCAAAATGTTAACGGTAAGGAGATTGAACTCAGGCTATCGACGATGCCGACTGCGTTCGGTGAGAAACTGGTGATGCGTATTTTCGATCCCGAAGTCTTGTTGCGCGATTACCGGCAACTGGGTTTCAACAAGCAGGAATTGGCGATATGGAACCGGATGACCTCGCAAACCCACGGCATCATTTTGGTTACAGGGCCAACCGGTTCCGGAAAAACGACCACTTTGTATTCAACCCTAAAGAGGCTTGCGACACCGGAAATCAATTTGTGCACAGTCGAAGACCCGATCGAGCAAATCGAGCCGTTATTCAATCAGATGCAAGTTCAACACAACATCGGACTCGATTTTGCGAGCGGCATACGCACCTTAATGCGACAAGACCCTGATATCATCATGGTCGGCGAGATTCGCGATCTGGAAACCGCCGAAATGGCCGTGCAAGCCGCATTGACCGGTCATTTGGTAATTTCGACGCTGCACACGAACAATGCGCCGGCTGCGGTCATTCGGTTGCTCAACTTGGGGGTGCCAGGCTATCTGATTCAACAGACCGTATTGGGTATCATGGCGCAGCGATTGATTCGGGTGCTATGTCGGCATTGCAAAGCGGCCGCGCCGGTCGATAGCCGGCAATGGCAAAACTTGGTCGCGCCGTTCAAAGTTGCACACCCTAAGCAAGTTTATCAGGCAGGAGGTTGTAAGGAATGCCACAATACCGGCTATGCCGGGCGCATCGGAATTTATGAGATCTTCGAAAACAGTTCCGGTATCCAGCCGCTCATTACCGAAGGATGCGATTTAACCGCATTGCAACATCAAGCGATTAAGGAAGGCATGAAGCCGCTTCGGCTCAGCGGTGCCGAAAAAGTCGCGTCGGGCCTGACGACGATAGGCGAGGTGTTGCGTGTAGCGCCGGAGAGAATCGATTTTTAATAACAGGTCGAAAGCGGTTGCATAAAACTCATATCGGAAGACGATTAGAAAAAGCGGCTCTTGCCTAGTCCGTCGAAAAAAGCCATTTTAGCTCATTTCTGTGTTTCCTCTTTTTAATCGCGGCGAATTCAAGCTCAATAAAGCGCATAGTTCCAAGAAGTTATTTATCGCAAAATCCTAAGCGCCAGATGTAGGGTGCTAGGGTGCGCATCGCGCACCTGGGTCGGGACTTCTCGTCAGTTCGGGCGCCGTGGAAAGGTTCGCGATGCGTACACTACGGTGCTGTTAGATAATACACTTCTTGGCAGCCGATTACGAAAGCGGCTCTTGCCTCGGTTTGAGTTTTCTACGCAAATTTCAAAGTCATCAAAATGTAATCTTGCTTATTTAGGATTGAAAAGGTCTGGCATCGACTTATTTAACCTTATGCGTATTTCCTTTCAACCCGCCAGGCTAGGAGTAATCGTGAATAAAACCATCCTTGCAAGTAGTTTGATCGGATTGGGTCTTGCCCTCAATGGACAAGCTGAAGCCGGTAAACCGTTTAAACTTGACTTAAACCCTATCGGTACTTACGCGACGGGAACTTTTGACAAGGCTGCCGCTGAGATCGTAGCACACGATCCAGAATCGCAACGTCTGTTTGTCGTCAATGCCGAAAGCGGTCAGATCAATGTATTGGATATTAAAGATCCGTCTAAACCGACCTTACTATTTAATATCAATTTATCCGGTTACGGTGCTGTGATAAATAGTGTTGCCGTTCATAAAGGTTTGGTAGCTGCAGCCGTTGAAGCGGCAGTCAAGACCGATCCGGGCAAGGCCGTTTTCCTCGATATCGAAGGTAATGTTTTGGCTAGCGTACAAGTCGGCGCTTTGCCTGATGCACTAACGTTTACTCCGGACGGCAAGCGTGTATTGGTCGCCAACGAAGGCGAACCGAACGACGATTATACGATCGACCCGGAAGGTTCGGTCAGCATCATCGACTTACCCAAGCAAATCGCACAATTGACGCAAAGCCATGTTCGTACGGCGGGCTTCGAAAGTTTCAAAGAAAGCGATCTCGATGATTCAGTTCGAATCTTCGGACCTGATGTCAATCCTGGTGACGGCAAACGCTTCGCAAGAAATATGGAGCCCGAATGGATAACCGTTTCCAAAGATTCGAAAACCGCATGGGTGTCGTTACAAGAAAACAACGCGATCGGTACTTTAGACATCAAAACCGGCAAATTCACCGCGGTAAAAGGCTTGGGATTTAAAGATCATATGCTGCCCGGTAACGAGCTCGACGTTAGCGATCGGGATGGCAAAATCAATATCACGAATTGGCCTATCTGGGGCATCTACATGCCGGACACAATCGCCAATTACGAATATCGTGGAAAATCGTTCATCGTAACGGCCAACGAAGGCGATGCTCGTGAGTGGGAGGGCAATCCGGGTTATGTCGAAGCCTCCCGGTTTCGCGCTTTGTCGGGTGAGATTCCCGTGTGTGAAGACTCGCCGCGTTTTCTGGATTTCTTTGCCAACAATGAAATGGGTGTCACCACTTTCTCTCAATTGCGCGACAATACTAATCTTGGCCGTCTGAATGTGACGACTGCAAACGGTTTAAGTGCGGATGGTTCGTGTTACGAAGACATTTATGCATTCGGTGCCCGCTCGTTTTCGATCTATGCCGCAGACAGCATGAAACAAGCCTATGACAGCGGTTCGGATTTTGAACGCATCACCGCTAAAGTTTACCCCGAAAATTTCAATTCCAATCACCGCGAAAACAGTTTCGAGACTCGCAGCGACGATAAAGGGCCAGAGCCTGAAGGTGTCGTAGTCGCTAAATTGTGGGGTAGCACTTATGCATTTATCGGCTTGGAGCGTATTGGCGGCGTGATGGTTTACGATATCAGCAATCCTTATCGCCCGACGTTCGTGCAATACATCAATAACCGCGATTTTGGCTTCGAGCCAGGAACACCTGACGCCGGTGACCTGGGGGCGGAAGGCTTAATCGTAATTGAAGCATCGAAAAGCCCGATTCCGGGCGTGCCGTTATTGGTCGTCGCAAATGAAGTCAGCGGCACGACCACGGTTTTCCGCATCGATCGGGGACAGTTGGTCGGTTCGAAGGCGCTTAAAGGATTCCAAAAATGGGAGCGTTTAGCCGGTCCAAAGGCAATCAAAAGATTCCGTAAATAGTTAATTACCTTCTGTTTTAATACGTTGTAAAAATTTACAAACGATTCCATATACTGCAAATCCATGCTGCCTCTCTTTTGTCTTCCGGCAGGGAGGCAGCTTGCCGATTTGGGCCGAGGCGATTAGCCTAAATGTTTTTTATTGTGTTATCGAAACAAACCATTTAAGAAAATTTATAAACAATTCCTCGACGTACTCGACAAGTTCTATTAGATTGGTACATTAATAGCAGCTGAGCATACAAAGCTCTCCCGCAGCGTAACCTTTTCGTTTTTAACTTCAGAACAAATTAGTAAATGAATACCAAACATAGAGCTCACCCCTGGCACGGTATACACCCGGGCGACGAGGCACCGAATATCGTTACCGCTTTTATCGAAATCGTCCCGTCGGACACCGTCAAATACGAGATCGATAAGGTAAGCGGCTTTCTTAAAATCGATAGGCCGCAAAAATTTTCCAATATGATTCCCACGCTTTACGGATTCATACCGCAAACCTTTTGTGCGGAAAAGGTGGCCGAATTCGCCGAACAGAAATCGGGTAGATCGGTAACCGGAGGCGACGGGGATCCGTTGGATATTTGTGTTTTGAGTGAGCGCAACGTGTCGCATGGCGACATTCTTTTACAAGCGATACCTATCGGAGGGTTTCGTATGTTAGACGGCGGCGAAGCCGATGATAAAATTATTGCCGTCATGAAAGGAGACACGTTTTACCGGCAATGGAATGACGTGTCCGATTGTCCGGTATCCTATATTGACCGCTTGAAACATTATTTTCTGACCTATAAACATCTCCCTAACGAAGCCAGTATTTGCGAAATCACACATGTTTATGGTCGAGAGGAAGCTCACGAAGTGATCAGAAGATCCTTAGCGGATTATCAAAACCATTTCGCTTGCGACTCATAAATTTTCCTGATTAGCAAGTTTCTTCAGCTAAAGCAGCAATTCCCAATTTGGGGATCAAAAAGGGTTTGGGGTGTGCTTGGCGAGGATGTCGGCAGCAGGGAGCTGCCGCCAAGCCCCCATGGATGGGTTTACGGCGTTCCTCGACAGGCATACCCCATACCCTAAGATCGGCGAAAATGCTCAAACTGGGAATTGCTGCAGCTAAAGCCTAAAGATCAGCATATCCCTAGCAGGGCGAGGTTCGTAAGCCATGCGCGCCAAGCTAAAAACGGCCAACCCGCATCACGCTCTTTCCCAAGCTCCAGCTCTCGCCGTTATACATAAGTCGTAGATATACCGTCTTGCTATCTTGGCAAATGTGACCCCGATACCCTTTATTGTTGTTTAGCGTAACCGACTTTCCCTCACCTTGCGTATTCTGATTAATTTGAACACTGATTCTGGACGAACGTGAACACCTAAAACCTAACGCATCGGTGGACGTGAATTTTTACGCCAAGTGTTCAACTTGAGTCAAGGAATTCATT
>JAHJSQ010000122.1 GCA_018830325.1 Gammaproteobacteria bacterium | reverse complement strand
GGTTTGTTGAATATCGGAGGAATAAACGATGCCGCTGCCGTGTTTCTTGGTGGTGCGTAAGACGTATACGGTTTCGGTTCCCAAGCCCGGTAAATCCAAGCTCAGCTTTCCGTTGCCATCGGTATTTTCCCGGCGGAACCATTTCAAGCTGCCGTCCGACTCGCGAGTCATGACGATCACTTCTTGGTTTGCCAGCGGCGTATTACCGATACCGTCGGAGACTGCCACATTCAACAATTTGTTGCCGACTAAGAAGGTAAAACTACCCGCCTGGCCGATCAATTGACTTACCTTGGTTCGGCCATCGAATGGATTGGCCGTTTTTAATAAATATTGACTCCCTTGCATTAACCCAGGCAAGGATAAATCGACAACACCTTGAGCGTCGGTAGTGGCGCGCCGCGCCCATTTTTCAGACCCGTCGCTTAAAACCTCATAAGCTGTAACCGATTGTTCGGAAATCGCCTGCCCGGTCGCTCCGCTGACTAATCTTACCGTTAATAGATCGCTTGCTTCTTGTGCCTTTGCGTTAATTGGTAGAAAAAAAACTATAATAAGAAAAAATAAATAACTCTGAAATGAAACTTTACCGGGTATCGTTTTCATTACTACGCCCCCTCCAATACAAAATAGAAATCTTGTATGTAATCTAGCCGACAATGAATTTTCATTTTTCAAAGTAGTTCAAAGTGAGACAATTTGCCTAACATATTGAATGGTCCGTCACAAAAAAATGACTTTTATTGTTGACGATGAGATTTAGATCGAATTTTTTAAAATGCCGGAAGACAGGTGTCGGCGTCAGGGAATGACTATCGAATAACCCGATGCCTTCATTCCTATACTGTCGACACCTTATAAATAAAAGACATGTTAAATACTATAAGCTATTGTATTTAATTAAATAATGACATTAAGATATAACACTTTCGTTCCTGGAAATTTTAAATGCGCCGAATTTGCTACCTGATTTATTTATCGCTTGTCTTGCCTGTCCTCGGCCATGCGGATGAAGCCCTAACCGCTTTTTCAGAACTACATAACGCAGGGCTCATCATTTTAGATTCAAATGGGCGAACGATACGTGCCGATCACGCCGATAGGCCTTTAATTCCGGCCTCAACAACCAAGTTAGCCACAGCCTGGCTAGCATTAATGCACTGGGGCGAAGCTCATCGTTTTCGTACTCAGTTCTATTGGGATGAACCATCGCAAACTTTATGGATAAAAGGAAGCGGCGATCCTTATCTGGTTTCCGAAGAAATCGCCCGGATTGCTCGAAGTCTGAAACAAAAGGGTCTGCAACAAGTTAAAGCCTTAGGCCTCGACAACTCTCTTTTTCAAGCAGGTTTGGTTTTACCGGGCACCGGAACCACGAACAATCCTTACGATGCGGTACCTTCAGCAACGGCGGCGAACTTCAACACAATAGCAATCAAAAAGATTAACGGAAAAGTACTGTCTGCCGAGCCCCAAACACCGCTAACCCCATACGCGAAAAGCCTAGGCCGCTTGATCAATAGCGGCGAGTTGCGCGTCAATACCGGCCGAAATCCAAGCAATGCGGAAAGCTATTTTGCCGAATTAATGGCTGCCTTTTTACGGGCACAAGGAATTGAGGTCGATCCGCGAATCGTTTTCGGCAAAGTACCGAATCAACCAGTATTTTATACGCACACCAATAGCAAAACACTCGGCGAAATCGTGCGTACGATGTTGAAATATTCGACTAATTTCGTTGCTAACCAGCTAATTTTGATGCTAAGTTCGGAAACCTATCAACACCCAGCGAATACTGCCGATGTTCAGCGATATATGGAAGAATCCTTATCTCGGCATTTCGCTTGGAAGAATTTTACATTTGAAGATGGCGCCGGCCTATCTCGTAATAACCGTCTATCGCCGCAGCAACTGACCGAACTCTTGCAAGCCTTCCGGCCATGGAAACACTTGTTACCGGAAATCGAGCCCGGCGTCTACGCGAAAACCGGAACCCTAACCGGCGTCAGTTCGTTAGCGGGTTACTTAGTCAAACGCGGCGAATGGCAACCTTTTGCCATCGTGATGAATGAAAATGTACCTTATCAATTGAGAAATCGTATCGCTCGAGAGCTGTCTATGAGATAAGGATACGGTAAAAAAACGTTCCTAAATGGTTTCCACGCTCCCCTGCGCTCAGCGAGAGAACGGTGGGGAATCAGGAAGTTATATGAGACCCTATGCTAAGCAACTGGAAAGAAGTGAGCAGTTGAGAGCCCCGATATAAAGTTCGCTTTGTAAAGTCCGGTCCTGATGATCACAGCCCGGTTTTTACCGACTTCACTGTAGGAGACAGAGCAAGGATTTCACGGGAGATATTCGAATAAAGTTCAAGAGTCCAATCGGGTAGTTTTTCGGTATCGGCCACCAGCGGATAAACCCTGGGGTCATGCGGTGCAATCACGACCTTTACATTGTCAACGCCCACATTCGCGGTCAACACGAAAAGCTCTTCTATTGCTTCATCACCCATGGCCAGGCAACCGATGGAGCTGGCTTTGCCATGGATGAAAATATCCGACCCCGGCTTGCTTCGTCCTTCCTGCCAGGCATGAAAGCGATCGAATTCATTAGGGTAATTGATCTTCATCGACAAGTGATAATGACTGTTCGGGTTCAACCCCTCGATATGGTAAATACCCTCCGGCACCTGCTCGTCCCCTTGACGTAATTTAGGGCCCGCAACACCACTGGCGGCTTGAATGTCATAGTCGCGGATAAATCGAAATTCGCCGCTGCCTCTAGCCCATAGCTCCAGTTTTTTTTCCTGTTTCAGAGCGATAAAGACGATTTCACTTGGCGGATAAGAAACATTGGCCTTGGCGAAATAAGATGCAAGCTTGAGCGTTGCATACGGGCCGTAAGCCTGTAGGACATCTTCGACAGTTTTTTGACCATCCAACGACGGCGACAGCTGAGGGATAAAATAAAGGTTCCGATCAGGCTGGGCTTGCGGCTTGGCGGCAGCGGTGGTAGCGAAAGTGATATCGGAAATAGCGGCAGGCCTTGGCGCGACGCATGCGCCGAGCAAGGCTGCCATAACCAAACCAAAAACGATTTTGGCCGTTGATTTCATAAAATTATTTTGGAAATGAATTTATAACCCGCTTAGTTTAAGCGCCCTCTCCCATGTCCGCAAGTACAGGCTTTCTCAACAGCAATTCCCAATTTGGGGATCAAACAGGGTGTGGCGTATGCTTGACGAGGATGTCGGCAGCAGGGAGCGCTGACGTCAAGCCCCCATGGATGGATTCACGGCGTTCCTCGACAGGGATACCCCACACCCTAAATCCAGCGAGAATGCTCAAACTGGGAATTACTGCTTTCTCAATCGAAACAGGGATTCTTAAGCTTGACTTTTTCGTGTTTTGACGCGGCTTCAACGCACTGGTTACAATGAGGGGCATTTTATTGCACGTAGACTGACCATGCCGACAATTCGTTTATTCTATATCCATGACCCCATGTGCAGTTGGTGCTATGCATTCCGCTCGAGCTTTAGCGCCTTACAAAGCAACCTACCACAATCTATCCGTTTGATTTATCTGTTGGGCGGTTTGGCTCCGGACTCCACCACGCCGATGCCCGAGTCTATGCGGCAAGCCATTCAACAAAACTGGCGCCGAATCGAACAAACCGTACCCGAAGTCCGTTTTAATTTCGAATTTTGGGCTGTCAATACGCCGATCCGCTCAACTTATCCGGCTTGTCGTGCGCTATTAGCGGCCAGAAAGCAAAGTCCCGATCATGAGATTCCCATGCTAAAGGCTATCCAGTCGGCCTATTATGAACGCGCCAAAAACCCGTCGCTGACCGGCACGCTTCTGGAATGCGCCGCCGAAATCGGCTTAGACACCTCTTTATTCGGTAAAGACTTGTTGAGCCCGGCGATTGATGATGAATTACAGCAAGAAATTCAATTGGCTCGAAACATGGGCGTGTCGAGCTATCCGTCCTTACGCTTGCAGCATAATGACGAATTGGTCGCCATTCGCATTGACTATCTCGACTATCGAAGCATGCTCGATGAAATAAGCCATATCTTGCAAGCTGCTTGAGGCTTATTGAAAATCCATACCTTTACTCCCTTTTTACCCAAACATCGACTATCAGGTGAAAGATGGAACGCAAAGAAGAAGGCTTAGCTCAAATTGAATCATTGACGCTCAGTCATTATCAACACAACGCCGAATCCTTTTGGCTAGGCACCAAAGATCATGACGTAGCTCAGAACTACGAGGCCTTTTTAGCCCCGTTGCCTAAAGATAAAGCGCTGGATATTTTAGATTTGGGCTGCGGGCCTGGACGGGATATTCACTATTTTAAGTCTCTGGGACATCGACCGATCGGCCTAGACGGTTGCGAGGCGTTTTGCGCGATGGCCCGCAGTCTTACAGGCTGCGAGATTCTGCATCAAAATTTCCTTAACCTAAACCTTGCCAAGCAACGTTTCGACGGCATCTTCGCCAATGCCTCGTTATTTCATGTGCCGAGCCGGGAGCTGCCGCGGGTACTTAAAACCTTGCATGCAACATTAAAGCCTGGCGGCATTTTATTTTCCTCGAATCCGCGCGGCAATGACGAGGAAGGTTGGTCCGGGCAACGCTACGGTCATTTCATGACATTCGAAACCAGTAAACAGTATCTCGAGGAAGCCGGCTTCACCGTGCTCGATCATTATTACCGCCCCAAAGGCAAGCCCGCTCATGAGCAGCCTTGGCTAGCGATCGTCGCGGGGAGTGTTTGTCCATAAGTATCAAGCTAAGCACAGATCCCCGCTGCCAAATCGCTACCGATCGCTTCCGGCGGGTCTAAGCAGCGTAATCCGGGAAGCTCGGAGCCACGCCATTCCCCTATTCCGCTTCGCTGCATACGGTCTACATGCTTTGATCTACGATGAGTATAAACCGAACTCAGATTATTTTATTAAGAAATCCCGCATCATACCCATATCTTCATGCTCGAGATTATGGCAGTGATACATGAATAGCCCTATAAAATCATTGAATGGTTTCAATACAGTCACCTTTTCGCCGGGCATCACCAACGCCGTATCCTTCCAACCGCCCCAGACCAATCCACCGGAAATCGTTCGGTACGCTTCTCTCGATTTCGGATTGACTTGGCGTTTGATGATTTGAAATTGTTCGCCGTGTAAATGCATCGGATGAGGCATCGGCATGCCGCTCATGCCACTGTATCCATTGTCGAATTCGATGACTTGCAAGCTATTGACAGGAATGATTTCATCGTCGCGAACATCGTCCATTTTGTAGGAACGCCCATTCAATAACGCCGACATGTGCCGCATCGACAATCTAATGGTTCTTGGATCTTTGTTATTCGCAGCATCGCGAACATTCAACTTAGGTATCGTGGATAAGCGCTCCGGTAAACTCTGCGACGATTTGCCGGCTTTAATCACTTTAACGTTAAATAAAGAAAATTCACTACCCGACGGCAGACCGGAAGAGTGCATCATGCCCATACCCCCGCCCATCATGCCGCGCCGTCCTCCGCCCATCATTCCGCGACCGCCACCCATCATGCCCATGCCGCCATGACCGTGTGTCGCAATATCGAACGACAAGCTGCGCATGCTTATCTCAGAACCAACCGAACGACCGCTGAAATCGGCCCAAAGCTCGATTCTTTCGCCTGGGGCCAACATCACATAGGAATACTGCTTCGGCCTTTCCAGCAATCCGCCGTCGGTACCGATCACGGTCATTTTACTGCCGTCCGACCAGGCCAGTTTATAGATCCGCGAATTTGACCCGTTCAGTAATCGCAGCCGATAGGCCTGTCCCGCGACAGGGAACACATAATCGGGCCGGCCGTTGACAAAAATCCGATCGCCGAGAAAGCCCTGCATGCGTTGCATCATGTGGTCGCTGTAGACGAGCTGATTATTCTTATCAAAGCTTCTGTCTTGGATGACCAACGGCAGATCAAATTCACCCTTGGGCAAATTCAAAGCCCGTTCTTCATCGTCATGCACAATAAACAAGCCGGCAAGACCCGAATAGACTTGTCGGGCGGTGACGCTATGGGTGTGAGCGTGATACCAGTAGGTTCCGGCACGATTCAAAATTTCGAATTCATAGATATAAGATTCGCCGTGACTGACCGCGTACATCGGATTGCCGTCCATGTTGGCCGGCACATGCAGTCCGTGCCAATGCAAAATCGAATGCGCCGGTAAATTGTTATTCAAATGAATTCTGACTTTTTGGCCTTTTTTCAGGCGAATCGTCGGCGCAAGATAGGTATCGGGGTGATTTTCTATCGATGAAGCCGGACCTTTAAGAACTTTAGCCCGCACTTTCCAAACTCGGGTTTCAGGCCCTTCGAAGATAGGAACCTGCGCGATATCCTGCGTCAGTTCAATTTCCACATCGGGATGAAAATTCGCAGAAGGCGTATTGACCGCTTTAAAGGCTCCGCCCGATTGCGCCCAAGAGGGGTACGTCGCCGCACCGGCTGCCGCAAAAGCGGCATACTTTAACCATTGTCGGCGTTGTTGATTGATCGGAGAATTCATCGTCTTGTACCTCATGGACTTATAATTTGTTAGTATATTAGCAAATTATAAATTAATAGCAATTTAAACTCCTTTATCGAAGCGTATTGCCATAAAATCCGAAAACATGGCCGCACGAAATATATATACCTTTCGCGCTTCAAATTTTGGCGATTCTTAAGGAAGCGCCACCATTTGATGCGAGCCAGTTATAGAATAAACGTTCTCAAGCACCCAACACAACCTAGCCGGATATTCTATAAACCTTTTTCTTCGCGCAATACTTCAACCAGTTGCTTGGCCGGTAAGTAACCCGGATATACAGAACCTTGTTCAGTGACTATCATCGGCGTTCCGCGCGCTTCGAAATCGTTACCGAGCTTCATGTGCGCATCGACCGGATTGGTACAGGTCTTGGCTTCGGGGGTTTTCCCTTGCTTGGCTTTGGTTAAAGCATCATTACGATCCTCCGCACACCATACCGAAACGGCTTTGGTATAAGAATCAGAGCCCTTTCCCGCTCTCGGATAAAACAAATATTGAACAGTAATGCCTTCAGCCATATATTGATCAATCTCGGAATGCAGTTTCCGACAGTAGCCGCAATCGATATCGGTAAAAATAAATACTTTATGCTGACCTAATTTCGGCTTGAACACGATCATTTGATCTTGTCCTAACTTTTCCAGCGTATTCTTTCGCGCATTAGCCATTTTCGCTTCGGTCAAATCGGTTCTCGCTTCCAGGTCGATCAAGCGCCCTTGGAATAAGTATTTACCGTCATCGGAGACATAAAAAATGGTTGGGCCCGCCGTGACTTCATAAACCCCCTTCACTTCGGAAGGCTTAATCAAGTCAGGATTGAAATTTGGCATCGATTTTTTTAAAGCCTCCTTGATGGCTGCTTCATCGGCTTGAACAACGCTCACGCCTAAAACCGAACCAAGCAATATCGCTGTTTTAAGTATTTGTTTCATAACGTTTCCATAAATTCAAATTGACTAATGCGTTTGTAGGACTGTCGTCCGAGTGTTTTGTTCATTACCCTATAAAAAAATAGAAGCCGCTATACGGCGATTTTCTATCGGCTTGGTTTTGATTTTTGATATAGATCAAAATTCGGCACCGGAATGCCTCCTTAGGCACTACAGAAATTTAAAGTGCGAAAAGCAAACATTAACCTAAATTCGGCAGTTTAACCATGAAGCAAATGAAGGGTTTCAAGAATATACCTATACATTCTCGCTAATCTTTTTGATGAGCGAAAGTTCTATACAAATGAATAGCAAGCCCAGCTCTAACATTTTTCGGTCTTTAGGTTATGGGGTTTCATTTGTTAAGGCTGAGCAAGTTATTGAATTAACTTTTTGTTCTACCTGATCTTCATTGTGAAATGCTTTTTCTTGGATAAATGCTTTAAAGCGGTTTTTTTCATTGAAATAAACGTTCCAAATCCAAAAATAAAGCCAATACCATCAACGACAGTAGCAACAAAATACCGACCTGTTGTAACACAACCTGGAATTTTTCCGAGACGGGGCTACCTTTAATCGCTTCAATCGCAAAAAACAATAAATGGCCACCGTCTAACACCGGAATCGGCAATAAATTAAGCACCCCAAGACTGATGCTAACTTTCGCTAAGAAAGACAGAAATTCGACAAACCCGCGCTCAGCCGAAAGCCCGGCAAACTGGGCGATACTGATTGGACCGCTAAGATTTTTCACAGAAGCATTACCGACAATCATCTGACCCATCATTTTGAGTGTTGCGGTACTAAAAAAAACGGTTCTCGAAACAGCCCCCGTCAGAGCCGGCCAAAGCGGCAAATCATTGCGCACTTGCAACGACGCCATCAAGTCTTCTGGAATTTCAGCGGCCGCTCCGATTTTACCGACAACCTCGTCCTTTTCGACGACTTTTTGAGGCGTTATTTCGAGACTCAATTGCACGCCTTGTCTTTCAATAGTCAGGTCGATAACTCTCCCTGGGCTATTTTGCACATAGTCGACCCATTGCAACCAGGTATTGATCGGCTCACCATTAGCAGAAACAATCAAATCACCGGACTGTAATCCGGCATCGGCCGCCGGCATGCCTTCCAGCACTCGCCCGACGACCGGTCTAAGCTGCGGCATCCATGGTTTGAAACCTAATTTATCGTAAAGTTTATCAGGCTCACTTCGCAATTCTTCAGGAAGGTTGATAAGCCGCGAATGCTGCTGTTCATCGATGTTTTTTACCGTAACATCGACACTTTCTCGACCGGTCATGGCCGCCGAGAAAATCGACTCAATAACCTCCGACCAAGTCGCGGTGTTCTTTTGATCGACCGCTACGATCTCCTCGCCTTCGAGTAAACCGGCTTCGGCGGCAAGCGTACCAGTCTCGACATGACCGATAATCGGGCGTAAGCCGGTTTCACCGATAAACAACACGATCCAGAAAAACAGCACGGCAAGCATTAGATTGAATAATGGTCCGGCCGCGACAATCGCCGACCGCGCCCATAATGGTTGGCGGTTGAATGCGAAAGGCAAATCTTCATCAACCACTTTGCCTTCGCGTTCGTCAACCATTTTGACATAGCCGCCTAGAGGTATTGCCGAGATGACATATTCGGTCGACGCAGGCGATTTCTGATAAGACCAAATGACTTTACCAAACCCGACTGAAAACCTAAGTACTTTGACGCCGGTTTTTCGCGCGACCCAAAAATGACCGAATTCATGAAACGAAACCAGAATACCGATCGCGACAATAAAATAAAATAGCGTACTCATTAACCCAATTAACGCTTAAGTTCTTCGACGATACGCTCAGCCACTTCACGGGCTTTGCTATCGGCTGCCAATACAATATCCAGCGTATCCGCCGGATCGGCTTTGAATTGATGCATGCTCCGTTCAATAATGAAAGGAATGTCGGTAAAACGGACTTTCTCGTCCAAAAAGGCAGCAACCGCGATTTCATTAGCTGCATTTAATACAGCCGGCATAATACCGCCTGCCTCGACAGCTTCAATCGCCAAGCGTAAACAAGGGAAACGCTGAAGATCGGGTTGTTCGAAATCCATGTGCTTAACGTCGAATATATTCAGCGGCGCCGCACCGGAGTCGAAGCGCTCCGGCCACGCCATCGCATGCGCAATGGGTATTCGCATATCGGGGTTACCCATTTGCGCCAACACAGTGCCGTCGACATAATCGACCATTGAATGAATCACGCTTTGCGGATGGATCACCACTTGAATTTTATCCGGCGACATATTGAACAATAAACAGGCTTCAATCAATTCAAGCCCTTTATTCATCATAGTTGCGGAATCAACAGAAATCTTGCGTCCCATATCCCAATTCGGATGCGCGACAGCTTGATCCGGAGTGACATCGACCAACTCTTCGACCGGCTTAGTTCTGAACGGGCCGCCCGAGGCAGTCAACAAAATTCGCCGCGCTTCCTTAGCCTCTTGACCCGTACAGTAATCTGCCGGCATGCATTGAAAAATGGCATTATGCTCGCTATCGATCGGCAGCAAATGCGCACCGGACTCGGTAACCGCTTTCATGAAAATATCGCCGGACATCACCAACGCTTCTTTATTTGCCAGCAATACGGTTTTACCGGCTTTAGCAGCCGCCAAAGTTGGTAATAAACCAGCCGCGCCGACGATTGCCGCCATTACCGAATCAACACTATCCAGTGTGGCTACTTGCTGCAACGATTCGGCTCCCGATAGCACCTTGATATCGGATACCGGCGATGTAGCTATGCGTTCTGCAAATTGTTTAGCCTTATCTTCATCAACTACGACAACATAGTCAGGGCGATGTATGATGCATTGGTCGTACAGCAGATCGATATTATTGTTCGCGGTCAGCGCAACGACCCTATACCGATTCGAATGACGAGCAACCACATCCAGCGTGCTAACACCGATAGAACCGGTCGCGCCCAAAATACAAATACCTTTCATTAAAATAACTCTCTAATCAGCAGAATACCAGCATAGAAAAACGGGATACCGGCCACCAAGCTGTCGATCCTATCCAACAAACCACCATGTCCCGGCAAAATAGACCCCGTATCCTTAACGCCCTGCTGTCGTTTTATTAGGCTAAAAAATAGATCGCCGTATATCGAAATCAAAACGGTCAAGACCGACAACAAAACAAAATCAGAGCCGATCATCAAATTAAACCCGAACACCAAACTCAAAACGATCGCACTAACGACGCCGCTTCCCAAAGCCCCGTAAAATCCTGCCATGGTTTTACCGGGACTGATTTCAGGAGCAAGTTTGGTAGCGCCGAATTTTTTGCCAACGAAATAGGCGGTAATATCTGCAATCCAAATCAACAGCAGAAAATACATCACCATATCGGAACCGTAAAAAGCACGCATGCGATAAAGAAACATCCACGCAAAAAACAGAATCACCCACCCGATCAATCCCTTATAAACATTTTTTAATTCGAGCTTCAGCAACGCATCCGATGCATTTCTGATCAGAAACATCACTACCACCCAAAATAAAACCGGTAAAATAATCAGCCATTCCAATAAACCGGACTGCGCCCTGACTTCCGGCCAATCGAAAACTTGTGCCACTATTTCCAGAAAATAAGTCCAAAAATAAACACCGCCCATCGGTAAAATGAGTAAGACAAGAAATAAAATCCGCATCGAGGGCCTATCAATACCGGTTAAGCTTGTCCACTCCCATGCGGCAACCAACATCACCAGCGCAACAATCAGGGTAAAATAAGGTATTGGTAATAAATAGACGGCCAATACGACTAATGGCGCAAGAATCAAAGCCGTAATAATTCGCTGTAGTAACATTTTATAATTATTATCTAGTCAAATAGTTAGAGGGGGGCTGCTTTTGTGAGGATTTGCTCGCCGGTATGCCCGAAACGCCTTTGCCGAGTTCTAAAGCTTCCGATAGCCTCCTCTAGCGATTGCCGATTAAAATCGGGCCATAAGGTTGGCGTGAAATATAATTCGGTATAAGCTAACTGCCAGAGCAAAAAATTACTGACACGCTGCTCACCACCGGTTCTGATAAATAAATCCGGTTCGGGTAAGTCGGCGGTGGATAAATGTTGCCCGATCAGCGCCTCATCGATTTCTTGCTCGTTGAGCTCACCGCTTTGAATTTTCGCAGCTATTTTTTTAAACGCTTCGGACATATCCCATCGTCCACCATAATTGGCAGCAATCACTAAAGTCAGACCGCTATTATCGCGGGTTTGAATCTCGCCTTCTGCAATTTTAGCCTGCAATTTTTCAGAAAAAGCTTTACGTTCACCGATAAACCTTAAACGAATATTGTTCCGATGCAACTTGTTAACCTCGCTTTGCAAGGTCGAAATAAACAAGTTCATTAACATCGAGACTTCAGACTCGGGCCGGCGCCAATTTTCGCTGCTGAAAGCAAATAACGACAATACTTCGACATTCGCTTCGGCGCAATATTCAACAATGGCTCTAACCGCTTTGACGCCAGCTTGATGCCCCATTGCACGTGGCATATGTCTTTGTTGTGCCCAACGCCCGTTACCATCCATGATAATTGCAATATGGCGAGGGTTTTGGTTCAATTTCGGAAGCGTTTCAAATTCTGCAGGCATCAATCTACTCCATTAAATAGACATTAAGTCCGCTTCTTTTTCTTCCAAGTGCTTCTCAATTTCTTTGATGTATTGGTCGGTCAACTTTTGAATTTTATCTTCGGCCGCGCGTGCTTCATCCTCGGAAATCATTTTTTCTTTTAGCGCATCCTTGATATCGGAATTGGCATCGCGGCGAATATTTCGTATCGCTACTCGTCCATTCTCGGCTTCTTGTTTGACGACCTTGACCAGATCGCGACGACGCTCCTCGGTTAGCGGCGGTAATGGGATACGAATCACATTACCATTAGAGGAAGGGTTAAGCCCCAAGTCGGAAGCCATTATCGCTTTTTCGACGGCCTTGACTATGGTTTTTTCCCATGGTGTAACCGTCAAAGTCCGAGAGTCCTCGGTCGCGACATTGGCTACCTGTGAAAGCGGCGTATCGGCACCGTAATACGGAACGGTAATTTGATCCAGTAGGCTCGGATGCGCCCGGCCTGTTCTGATTTTGGTAAATTCGTGCCTCAGCGCTTCGACACTTTTGCCCATTC
Source organism: Gammaproteobacteria bacterium (assembly GCA_018830325.1). Taxonomy (GTDB): domain Bacteria; phylum Pseudomonadota; class Gammaproteobacteria; order Methylococcales; family Methylomonadaceae; genus Methylotuvimicrobium. Next base: position 25,704 of record JAHJSQ010000122.1, on the reverse strand, counting down.
GCTTAGCCGCATCTTGTAGAATATCGCTTATCATGCTTTTGTTCCTCGTTCAATCAGTGAGCCGATATCTTCGCCCTGCATCAGCCGCATTATTGCACCTTGTTCAAAAATATTCATTACGCGCATCGGCAAATTGTTATCGCGGCACAATACCAAAGCAGTGGCATCCATGACGTTTAAGCGTTGATCCAACGCCTCATCATAGGTCAATCTCGGATAAAATCGGGCATCCTTAACTTTTTCAGGATCAGCCGAATAAACACCCTTAACCTTAGTCGCCTTAATCATCAACTGAGCATCGATCTCAATCGCCCGCAGACTGGCTGCCGAATCCGTAGTAAAAAAAGGATTTCCGGTTCCGGCAGCAAATATCACGACCCGACCTTTTTCAAGATGTCTAACCGCTCTGCGGCGAATAAAGTCTTCGCACACTTGATTAATCTTTAATGCAGACATAACGCGAACTTGCAAGCCTAAATACTCCAAAGCATCCTGCATCGCTAAGGCATTGATTACAGTAGCAAGCATGCCCATTTGATCGCCAGTGACTCGGTCAAGACCTTCGGAAGCTTTTTGCGCGCCGCGCAAAATATTACCGCCCCCGACAACTAGACCGACCTGTATCCCTGCATCACATAATTCTTTAATTTCGCCGGCCAAGCGTTTCAGGATATCGGCATCGATACTGCCTCCCTTTTCGCTCATCAATGCTTCGCCGCTTAATTTCAATAAAATTCGCTGGCAGATAAAATTTGTCATTATCGATTTTTAAGTTGAGAAATGGTTAGGAAAGTGCATTTTATCTTAGGCGACCGACGCCACGATTTTTGCCCATATTCTGCGTTGCGCAAACAGTTATATATACCCACTCATAAATCAAAAATACGGCACCGAAGTGTTAGGCGGATTTTTGCTCCTGCAAAATCCCCATTCACGCCTTCCATGGCGCTTGCGGATTTTTGCTCCTGCAAAATCCGCATTCAACCAGCACCTAAATAAGCCATGATTTTGAATCATTGCCAAAGACCTATGGAATTTAGGTGCTGGGTTTACGGCGCCCTTTGACGGGCACCCCGATGCCGAATTTTGATCTACGAAGAGTATAATCCGCTTGGAGTATAAAAACGAATCCCCGGATAAACCGGGGATTGAATTATGAGCCTCTGACTTGCGCCATGACTTCTTCGGCAAAATTTTCTTCTTTTTTCTCGATACCTTCGCCAACTTCGAACCGGGTAAAGCGAATAATGGCATTACCTTTTGACTTAACCAATTCGCCGACGGTGACTTTGTCGTCCTTAACAAAAGGCTGGCCCAACAAGGTAACTTCGGCAAGAAACTTTTTGATTCTTCCGCTCACCATTTTTTCGATAATCTCAGCGGGCTTTCCACTTTCCAAAGCTTGTGCGGAAAAAATTTCTTTTTCTTTCTCAATTGCTTCTTGAGAAACTTGATCTTCGGAAACACAAGTCGGGTTGATTGCAGCAACATGCATCGCAATGTCCTTACCTAATGTCTCATCGGCTTTTTCCAGCGCTACCAATACGCCGATCTTACTGCCGTGCAAATAACATGCAGCACCGCCGCCGGACAAATTGTATTTTTCAAAACGTCTAATCGCGATATTTTCACCCAGTTTTGCAATCAGTTCGCGACGAACCTCGTCGACAGTCTTGCCGTTTGGCAGTTTCAGGTCCAACACTTGCTCGGGTGTTTGCACATCCGCGTTTAAAATAGCGTCGGTAACATTGTTGACGAAATTGACGAAATCATCACCTTTCGCAACGAAATCAGTTTCGCAATTGATGTCGGCAATCGCCGCCGTTTTAGCATCGTCGCTGACTTTTACGCCCACCACACCTTCCGCAGCGGTCCGTCCGGATTTTTTATCGGCTTTTGCTAAACCGGCTTTTCGCATATTTTCGATAGCGACTTCCAGATCACCGTTTGCCTCGACTAGTGCCTTTTTGCATTCCATCATACCGGAACCGGTTCTTTCCCGCAGTTCCTTAACCATTGCAGCTGATATGCTCATTTCTCGTTTTTCCTCTTTATTCTTAACTATAAAAAACGCCTCCTGTTAGGAGGCGCTTTTCAGTCCAATGCGCCATTGCCTTTGAAGAGCTAGCTGCCCTTCACCGCACCGACGCTTACTCTGCGTTTGCTTCGACTTCTGATTCCTCAACAAAATCATCGACCTGGGCCGATAAGTTCAATGTCGCGGATTTCGCTTCCAATACTGCATCCGCTACGGATTCGCAGTAAAGTTTAACCGCTCTAATGGAGTCATCATTACCCGGTATGATGTAATCAACGCTTTCAGGGGAATTGTTCGAATCGACAATTCCAACTACAGGTATACCCAGTTTTTTGGCTTCGCCAATCGCGTTTTTCTCATAACCGACATCCAATACAAACAATACATCGGGTACGCCTTTCATATCCTTAATGCCGCCCAAGCTACGTTCGAGTTTTTCCAATTCGCGCTCCATCCCCAGCGCTTCTTTTTTGCTAAATTTATGATATAGCGTTCCGTCCGTTTTCATCGCTTCCAATTCTTTCAATCGGTTGATCGATTTTTTGATCGTCTTGAAATTGGTCAGCATGCCGCCCAACCAGCGATGGTCGACATAAGGCATTCCGCAACGTTTCGCCTCTTCGGCGACTGCTTTACGGGCTGCTTTCTTGGTGCCAACAAACAGGATAGTGCCTTTATTCGCGGACATTTGCCCCAGATAATTCATTGCGTCATTAAACAATGGAAGCGTTTTCTCAAGATTGATAATGTGAATCTTGTTACGGGCGCCAAATAGGTAATTAGCCATCTTGGGATTCCAGTAACGAGTCTGATGTCCGAAATGAACACCCGCTTCTAACATTTGACGCATTGACACTGCTGCCATTTTTTTCTCCTACGGATTATATGAAACTTAATGTTTCGTTGGGTTACGCCTCCGCCTGCCCCCCTTGGCAACCCCCCCTTCAAATTAATCAAGAAAGGCACCCTACCAAGCGTGTCGACAAACGTGAGTATTTATAATACAAAAATGAACTTGCCTTTATATCATAATTAGATTTTAACAACAATTAATTCTCTGCTAAACTGGCAGGACTTCTTCGTTCGCTCAAGCCTTTAGTTACTGTAATCTCCACCATTGATCAACTCCTTAGCGAGTTTGTTCAAGCAAACTCACTTACTAGCTTACTTGCCAACATAAAGCCGTCAAATCATGGGTATCATCATTAAAACACCAAGTGAAATCGATAAAATGCGCGTCGCTGGTAGACTTGCGGCCGAAGTACTGGAAATGATCGAACCGCATGTTGTACCGGGCATCACCACCGAAGAACTTAATCAAATTTGCCACGACTATATTGTCGACGTTCAACATGCGATTCCGGCCCCGCTCAATTACCACGGCTTCCCCAAATCGATATGCACTTCGATCAATCAGCAAGTTTGCCACGGCATACCTAGCAACAAAAAATTAAAAAACGGCGATATCGTCAATATCGACATCACCGTCATCAAGGACGACTATCACGGCGACACTAGCAAAATGTTTTGTGTTGGCGAAGTCAGTCCCCACGCCAAACGCTTAGTGAAAATCACTCAAGAAGCCTTGTATCGGGGCATTGAACAAGTTAAACACGGAGCAACTCTTGGCGATATAGGCCATGCGATACAAAAATTCGCCGAATCGAATCGCTATTCGGTCGTCCGCGAATTTTGCGGTCACGGCATAGGCCAAAAGTTTCATGAAGAACCGCAAGTGCTGCACTACGGCAAACCAGGAGAAGGCACTGCCCTTGAAGCCGGCATGATTATTACGATAGAACCGATGCTTAATTTAGGCAAACGCCATGTGAAGGTGTTAGCGGACGGCTGGACCGCGGTTACCAAAGACCGCAGCCTTTCGGCGCAATGGGAACATACCATCCTAGTCACTGACCACGGTTACGAAATTTTGACTCTGAGACAGGAGGAAATGTGACAGAAGCCTTAGCCCATACCCACTATTTCACACAATCCGATTATATCATTGCTTTTAAAGAGCTCATTAAATCGAAAAACCTAGAGCTTGAGCGGGCATTTAACCCACAAGAACCGGTCACGCCTTTATTGGTTGCCAAGGCTGATTTCGTCGACGAAATCCTGATTACCGGCTGGGATCATTTCCTCGGTGAAACCGCCGATCAATTGAGCCTGATTGCGGTAGGCGGATACGGGCGAAAAGAATTGTTTCCCTTTTCAGACATCGATATCGTCGTATTATTGGATAAAGAGGCCTCTACGGAAACCCAGGCTGTATTAGGACAATTCTGCAATTTCCTTTGGGACATCGGTTTAAAACCAGGATTAAGCGTACGCACAGTCGAAGAATGCATTCAATCCTGTATCGACGACCAAACCATCATGACCAGTCTAATGGAAACCAGACTATTGCGCGGCAATCCGAGCTTGTGCGCAAAAGTACTCGAACCGATAAACAGCGGAGAGATATGGCCGTCAAACCGGTTTTTTGCTGCCAAAATGCAGGAACAGGAACATCGCTATTTTAAGTTTCACGATACCGCTTACAATCTCGAACCCAATATCAAGGAAGGACCCGGCGGACTTCGCGACATGCAGATTATTGCCTGGGTTTTTAAACGCCATTACGGCTCTTCAACCTTAAAAGAATTAATTAAATACGGCTTCTTGCCCGAATCCGAATACGAAGAACTGGTCACTGCGCGTAACGTACTTTGGCGAATCCGTTATGCACTTCACCTATTAACCGGTCGTTGCGAGGATCGCCTGCTATTCGACTTTCAACGAGACTTGGCCGAACAATTCGGATTCAAAGGCGCCGATCCGAATCAATCCGTCGAAGAATTCATGCAGCATTACTATAAAACCGTAGTCGGCCTAGAGCGGCTCAATGAAATGCTACTACAACTATTTAACGAGCGTTTTATCGGCGGAGAAACGACTTATCAACAAATCCAAACCAAAACCACAAAACTCATCGCTATTAACGGTTACCTAGAAGCCGAAACGGACAGCCTTTTCGAGGACAACCCACTGGCATTATTGGAAATTTTCCTAGTCATCCAGCAAAATCCTTCGCTAAAAGGTATCCGATCAAAAACGATTCGCTTAATCCGCAAAAGCCTGCACCTGATCGACGATCAATTTAGAACCGACAAGCACGCCAATCACCTATTTATCGAGATATTACGCCAACCGCGAGGCATCACGCACGCACTTCGACGAATGAATCGCTATGGCGTACTCGCCGCTTACCTGCCTAGCTTCGCTCACATCGTCGCCAGAATGCAGTACGATTTATTCCACATATATACCGTGGACGAACACACCCTATTCGTAATTCGCAATTTGCGACGTTTTTCGTTAGAAAAGCACACCCACGAACTGCCATTTTGTAACGACATTTTTTTGATGATCCCGAGACCCGAGCTACTTTATATCGCGGCATTGTTTCACGATATAGCGAAAGGCAAAGGCGGGGATCATTCGCAAGTTGGCGAAGAAATCGCCCAAGCATTTTGCCAGCAGCACGATCTGTCTAGACATGATACTAAGCTCGTCACCTGGCTAGTCCGCAATCATCTGATTATGTCGATGACGGCCCAGCGCAAAGACATCAGCGACCCAGACATCATTCATGATTTCGCCACTCAAGTCGGTAGCACCGAATATTTAAATCATCTTTATTTATTGACTGTCGCAGACATACGCGCAACCAATCCGGAACTATGGAACTCTTGGAAAGACGCATTATTGAAAGAACTCTATAGCGCAACCTACAACGCCTTGCGTCGCGGCCTCAAGAACCCGATCAATATCAGCGACAGACTCGAAGAAAATAAAACCGAAGCCTTGGAAGAACTGCTGAAACTAGGCATTTCCGAAGCAACTATTCATGCATCATGGAAACATGTCGGCGATGAATACTTTCTTAGATATACTGCCGAAGAAATTGCTTGGCAAACGATTGCGATCGCATCCTGCGACGAACCTGACCTGCCACTGGTGTTACTACGCCCACAAACTCAACGAGGCAGTGCAGAAGTCTTTATTTACACCCGTAACGAAGACTTTATTTTTTCAATCAGCACCGAGACCCTCGATCAACTCGGCCTTACGATTCTCGACGCAAGGATCGTTACCACCAGCGATCAGTATGTATTGAACAGCTTCCAAGTTCTCGAACAATCAGGCGACCCGATCAAGGATTTACACCGAGAAGTCCATATTTGCACAGCGCTCCGTAAAAATCTAAAAGAACACCACATCAACAAACAAAAAAACATTCGACGCCAATCGAGGCAAGCTCGACACTTTCCAATACCGACAACGATTTCATTTCACGAGGATCCGCAAAGACGCTTTACGGTCATGGAACTCATCACAACAGACCATGCGGGACTTCTTTCCAAAATCGGCCATGTACTCAACGATCACAACATTCAACTACACGACGCCAAAATCACCACGATAGGAAGCCGCGCAGAAGACATGTTTTATTTTACCGATTATCAATCTAACCCGATTCAAGACCACGAAACATTACAAAATTTGGAGCAAGCCATTCAATCCGCATTACGCGACCATTTATAACCCTTTCGCTAGCAGAGAGGATTCAGCGCCAAGCAAAATCCCCTTGCTATAACATATCGTAGATCAAAATTCGGCATCGAACAGGGATGGCCGTCAAAGGTCGCCGTGAACTAAGCACCTAAATCCAGCACCTAAATTCCATAGGTCTTTGGCAATGATTCAAAATCATGGCTTATTTAGGTGCTGGATGAATTATCTAAGATAGTTAATCATAGCTAACGGCTATGGAATTTAGATGCTGGGTGAATACGCCTAAGCAGTATCTGACACCCCGGCGCCACTTAGAACACTATCGAAATTTGAAGTCCGAAAGGTATATAGATCATAAAGACGACACCGTAACTTCGTTCGAAGCCAGTCGATTTTCTATAAAACGGATAAGGTTCTCATAACCGTCACCTTCGAGATCCTTATATCGCATACCGATTTCGCAACGATCCCTCGCTATCCGACGGGAAAACTCAACATTACAACGCGCTTTTACTTGTAAAGGGCGATCGCCGGCAAGCGGCAAATCCAGCCATGCATTTAATTCCACCGGGCGACCGTTACGGATGTAACATCCGCCCGGTGTCATCAAATTCCGCTGCAATATATTGCATTGGATCGAGAACCCGTCACTTGAAGTATCAATCGCCAATACTTTGAGACGTACCCCCTCTTCATTGGTAACCACAACAGGCAAATGCGCAGCAACACGAGGATAAATTTTCTTTTCCATAGCCATCTCCGATCGACCAAATATTGTCATAAAAATTCTAGTCTATATCTTATTTTTTACCAGAATAAATATGCAGTTGTCGCTCACACCTCATTAAATTAATAAGATTACTCAGCCGCGAAACAGCATCGCCTGACAACATTCTCGAGTGCATCAATCCGAAATACCCCCCAAGAACCGGCTCTCCGTTATCAAAGAGCACTTTGTGACCGACCGAAATGAAATCAATCGAATCGAGGTCTTGACTTTAATCAACCGCTACGAAAGAATCTCCTGTATAATTTTCAAACAAGTTATGTTTTTTACCGCTCTTACACGACCGAAAAACGTCTAATTTAAGTTAGAAAGCATTAAGCGTTACCGACAAGGCCGGCAACCATCGGACAGGCGCTATCACTAAAGCATCATAATAACAAACTCTATCTAAACGTTTTTTCAGTCGATATGGAGTAAATAAACTTTCGCACTTTTTCTGAGTCACAATGACTCGAATCGTGTGTTTTTTCAGAGGTCTTCGCATGCATAAAAATTTCCTTACCCTTCTCTGCGGCGCCATGACGCTTATTGTTCCACTTGAACTGCAAGCAGCCAATGACTTGCCGCCTTCCGCTAAAATTGAATTGGGCGAATCGGAAGAAGTCTGTTCCGACTTCACGTCACCGAAATGGAGAGACGCACAAGCCATCGACGGCGTCGAGATTCAAGAATCGAGACTTTGCAACCCCGACAATCCTGCAGAAATTGCCGCATTCGTAAAAGGCACGAATAACATCAGCATGTCGACGTTAATGGATACTCAATTGGCCGCCGACTCGATCATCAAAACCAAAGACGTCGACGGCGACGGCGACCCCGACCATATCATCATAAAACTCGAAATCGTCGAATTAAACGGTCGATCTCCGGATAGTACCGAATTGACCACTCAATTCAATATTGCGCCAGGCGTACAACCCACCTTTTGGGTATTCGCGCCTAAAACCCGCGACATGTCGACTCTGAGCCTCTACGAACCGCTAGCCAATGCTCTACTGCGAGTTCCTTCGCCGACCATACGCGTCGAAGAAGGCGACACCGTCTGGCTGGTTGTCGAAAACACCCACCACATGCCGCATTCGCTGCATCTGCACGGTGTAGACCATCCTTATATGGACCATAGCGGAAGCGGCAATGACGGCGTCGGACAAACCAGTGCAATGGACATCATGCCCGGTGAGAGTAAAACTTATGTCATCAAGCCGCGCCAAGCCGGTTCCTTTTATTATCACTGCCACGTTCAGCCGCATACCCATATTCCAATGGGCTTGCAGGGCATATTCGTCGTAGAAGAAAATCGTCCAAACAATTGGGTACAAACCTTCAATGTCGGCAATGGCCAAGTTCGACATCCGTCGGTAGCAGTTCAGGAAAAATACGCCCGCGAATACGACTTGCATTATCAGTCGGCGGACAAGGAATTGCATGAACTGGCTCGCTCTGCCAACGACCCGCGCCTGCTAGCACAAAAACTGAACATGGAATACGACGTCACCGATGCAACCGACGATTATTTCATGCTGAACGGCCGCTCATTCCCGTATACGCTCAGGGAGTCCTTGATTGAAATGCAGCCGAATCAAAAGGTCAAGCTTCGCATACTAAACGGTCACACCGAAGCATTGGGCGTTCATATTCATGGGCATAGACCCATGATCACCCATTACGACGGTATCGATAACGGCCCGGGATCTTATATCATGCGGGATGTCCATACAATGGTACCGGCACAACGCATCGATCTGGAACTTGACGGCACCGACGACGGCTTACATAGCTTCGGCGAAGGGGTCTGGATGATGCATGATCATGTCGAAAAATCATTCACTACCAACGGCATCGGCGAAGGCGGCGATATCAGCTTGGTCGTTTACAAAGATTTTCTTGACGAAAAAGGAATTCCGAAAATGCAAGGCTGGACTCTGGCGCCTTATTTCACGAAAGAGTTCTGGCAAGGCAAATACCCGCTATGGCAAGATTACGACAAGTGGCGCAGCTTAGGTCTTCCTGACGCTCGCGGCTACAAAGCTCCTCTGCCGTCTCCACCCCAAATGATGCTTGAAGGACCGTCCGACTCTTTCAGCTCGACTGCGCCAGGCTCAGAAAAATCGTTTATCGGCGATTTATTCTCCGGATTGATTTTAGGCATCCTCGCTTACATGGCTATCGTGCGGCGCGAAGACATTTTCGCCTTGTATCATAAGCTCGTTAAAAAACCTGCCTAAATTTCGACTGGGTTTGCGGAATTCCATAAGGATTCCGCAAATCACATCAATTTCCCATTCCAACATAAGTCAGATTGTCTATACAAAAATGGGCTTATTTAAGACTATGTTCGCGTTAATAGTTGATACCTATTTGAACTCAAAGTCAGCAGAAGCCAAAAGATATAGCTCTAAATATACCCGTCGTAGATCAAAATTCGGCGGCAGGGCAGATTTTTGCTCCTGCAAAATCTGCATTCATGCCATCCTTGGCAATCAGTCGCCGCCGTCAAGGCTACATGGAGGTGTTTACGGCGTCCTTTCAAGCGATTAATCGTCCCCTCTTCCACGCTTAGTGCATTGAAAAGTAATCTTTGACTATTTCCTAAATGGTTTATTTTGTAGGAAAGAGAACCGTTTCAACAGCTAACGCGAACATAGCCTTATTTAATGTATAACAATCGTAGATGCGAAGTGCCCGTCAAAGAATGCCGTAAATCCAGCACCTAAATTATCCATGACAATGGGCTATGGAATTTAAGTACTGGGTAAATACGTCCATGCTGGTCCCTCGCCTAGCGTTAGGTTAGGGACCGAGCACCCCAGCGCCTCCTTCGGCACTGCCGAAATTTGAAGTGCGAATCGTTCAACAAATTCGGATAGATCCGATGTTGAAAGCACTAAAACAGACGGATATTTCTATTTCGAAACCGTTTTCGTCACGCATCTCGTTATCCATTTTCTCGTTTCGTCGAGCACTAAAACGCTCGAAGCAACCAGTGTCGTAACCAGCCAGTCGACCGGATTCAGCGCTGTCGTTCCAAATACCTTTTGCGCGGGCGGCCAATGAACGACCAAGACTTGTAGCAAAACGACGACAAACAGAGCTAACCATAATTTTCGGTTATGAAAAAAATTGCGGTTGAACGCCGTTTCGTGCTCGGCTCGGGCGTTGAATACGTTAAAGAACTGATACAGCACAAAGGTCGTAAATGCCATCGTAACTGCATATTCAGGATTGCCCTGTTCAAGACTATAGGTAAATACCGACAAGGTACCGATCATCATCGTCATGCCGTAAGCCACCAAGCGAAGCAAACGACCGTCGGAAAGAATCTGCGCGCCTGGACGACGCGGTGTTTCTTGCATCAAACCGCTACGAGCCGGTTCGATACCGAGCGTCATCGCCGGCGGACCGTCCATGATGATGTTGATCCACAGCAATTGGATCGCCGTAAACGGCATCGGCAAAGCCAATAACGTGGATGCCAACACCGTCAAAATAGCGGCAATGTTTGTCGAAAGCTGGAATCGCACGAACTTGATAATATTGTCGTAAATAACCCGCCCCTCCTCAACCGCATGAACGATAGTTGCGAAGTTGTCGTCGGTCAACACCAGCGTGGCGGCCTCTCGTGTCACCGCCGTGCCGGTGACGCCCATTGCGACACCGATATCGGCTGCTTTGAGGGCAGGCGCATCGTTCACGCCGTCGCCGGTCATCGCGGTGATATGACCGCCGGATTTCAGTGCGTTCAGAATCGCAACCTTGTGCTGCGGAGAGACTCGTGCGAATACAGCGATATCGTCAATGCGCTGGCTCAATTCGTTCGGCGACATCCGGTCGAGTTCGGCGCCGGTAACGACGCCCCCCGTCAGACCCAACTCTTTCGCGATCGCCTCCGCAGTCGCTTTATGGTCGCCGGTAATCATTTTGACTTGGATTCCCGCCGTTTTGCAGTGAGTGATGGCTTCCGCCGCTTCGGCTCGGGGCGGGTCCATCAAACCGACCAGGCCTAAAAACTCCCACGCTTCGGTCCATCGCCAAAGATCGCCTTTCGGGTCGAATTCATTCGCCGCGATTTCTCGTCTAGCGACGGCAAGCACCCTCAACGCGCTGCTGGCAAGGCGATCGTGTTCGGTTTTGATTCTGTCGAGCGACGACTCATCGAGCGGCTCCATATCGTTATCGCCCAGACAAAAGCGCGAATGCTTCAACAAAACATCGGGGGCGCCTTTGATAAACATGTCCACAACGTTTTCGCGCCGGTGAAAAGTGGCCATGAACTTGTGCGCAGAATCGAAAGGAATTTCCGCAATTCTCGGCGAACGTTCCTGTTCGAGAGTAGGGTCGAGCCCGCTTTTTTGCGTCAATACGAAAAGCGCGCCTTCGGTCGGATCACCAATCAACTCACCTTCTCGTACGCTCGACTCGGTACAAAGCGCCATCGGCAGCAAAAACGGTCGCCAATCCCGATCGCCGGAGCTTTCGATACGACCATCGGCCCGATACCCTTCGCCTGTGACATCGAAACGTTGACCGGCATACCATCCCGAACGGGCCGTCATCTGATTGAGCGTCAACGTGCCGGTCTTGTCGGTGCAGATGACCGTAGTCGATCCGAGCGTTTCGACCGAAGCCAGTTTTTTGAGAATCGCGCGTTTTCTTGCCATTCGCCACATACCGATTGATAGCGTCACAGTGACGACGGCGGGAAGCCCTTCCGGCACCGAAGCCACTGCCAGCGCAATAGCCGTCATAGCCGCATCGGTCCACGGAGCTCCGCGTTGTATCGTCAGCGCAAAGATAATCAGCACGATCGCGCCGGCGAGAACAGCCAGGCGCTTGCCTAAAACATCGAGCTGTCTTTGCAGAGGTGAAGGCGAATCGGGTGCTTGCGCAATCATTTCTGCCAAACCGCCCATGACCGTACGCATCCCGGTGTCGGTGATTATCATTGTCGCCCGCCCTCTCGTGACGACCGTATTCATGAACAAGAGATTGTTTTGTTCGGCCAACGGTAAATCGTCTAGATCCAGCTTTTCATGTGTCTTCGCAACGGCTTGCGATTCGCCGGTCAACGCCGATTCCTGCACTTCGAGACTGTGGGCTTCGACCAAGCGGCCGTCTGCCGGTACCCGATCGCCGGCTTCGAGCAAAACGATATCGCCAGGCACCAATTCGGCCGCATCGATCTCCTGCATTTGTCCGTCGCGCCGCACTTTTGCACGCGGCGCCAACATGCTTTTCAATGACGCCAATGTCTGTTCGGCACGATGTTCTTGATAAAAGCCCAAACCGGCATTGAAAGCGACGACGATCAAAATTACGATGGCATCTTTCAAATCACCGATAAACCAGGCCAGCAGAGCCGCCAATAACAAAACGACGATCAGAAAACTTTTGAATTGATCGAGAAATTTAAGCCAAAGCGGACGCGGCGGCGATTCAGTCAAACAGTTTTCGCCGTGCAATTTTAGCCGATGACGGGCCTCTGCCGTGGTCAGTCCCGTTACCGAATCGGTTGCGAATTGCGCAGCCACCGTCTCGACTTCAAGCGTATGCCACGATCCGCGCTGGCGATTTACCGACGCGGACGATCGATCATCCAGATCGATCGATGCAGCTTGATTATCGTCGTTGACCTCGGCATTGAATTCGCGGATGAAGATTTCCCAAAACGCGACAAATAGAGCGGCAATCAACGGTCCGATCACGAATCCGTTCATGCCAAACCAGACTAAACCGCCGAGCGTCGACAACAATACGATATAGTCGGGCAGTTTAGTGTCACGGCCAACCAGTATCGGCCTTAATAAATTGTCGACCAAACCAATCACGCCGGCACCGAAACCGATCAGAATCAAGCCATGCCCCCAGTCGCCGACAGCAAACAAATAAATCGCGACCGGCATCCAGATTAGCCCAGCGCCGATAACCGGAATCAGCGACAATAGCGCCATCACGACGCCCCATAGCAACGCGCCTTGTATGCCGAGCAACGCAAAAATGATTCCGCCCAATGCACCTTGAACTGCGGCGACCGTCAGATTACCCTTGACGGTTGCTCTGATGACTTCAGTTAATTTTGCGAAGAGTAATTTTTCGCGCTCGTCTCCTAGAGGTAAAGCTTTTATCAACAACGCCAGCAAAGCATGACTGTCGCGCAACATGAAAAATGCGACATACAACGTCAAGCCGAGGCTGACGACAAACTCCATCGTGCTTTGACCTATCTGAACGGCATTCTGGGCAATATGACGGCTGACAATGATCGCTGCGTTCGAGAGATGTTCCTTAAAGATATCCAGATCGAGATGCAGGCGTTCCAACAAGCCATGAACCGCCGGAAACCCTTGTTTGATTTGAGCGATATAACGGCTGAAATCGATGTCGCCGCTTTGCAGTCGCTGATACAGTTCCGCGCCTTCCTGAAAAAAAGACACAACAACGAACAGGGCCGGAGCGATGCCTACCAGAAGGCAAATCGTCAATGTCGCGAAAGCTGCCGGATTAGGGCGCCCCCACAACTTGACAAGGCGCACGTACAGCGGGTGAAACAACATTCCGATCACGCAAGCCCAAAAAACGGCGCTGAAAAAGGGTTCGAGCAAATGCAAGAACAACAACGTGACCAGGACGAGCATCAATAGAAACGATCCATGCTCAAATCGGATGCGGAAACGGTCGGAATAACCGGTACCGCGGAGAAAGGAATGCTCGGCTCTGTCTTTGGTTACTGTTTTATTATCTTCGTCTCGCATCGTCATCAATTCCGTTACACTAAGCTTCATCGGATCGGACTAATATAGCAGAAGCCGAACTACTCATAACGCTTCGTTTCGACGTTGCTACAAAAATCGTTATGAAATTGCCAAATTCGATGTTGAAGATGAGTTAAGGATTTGAGCGTAAATAAATTTCCTATTTCTCGGAGGATTCCTAGCCGTCGCGAAAGCAGAAAAAGATTGTGACCGTGATGACCGTCAATTGCATGACGAAATGGCCGATGCCGCCGAGAATTAAAGAATATAGGCCGCACATCCTATCTTGAATTTTAAAATGGATGATTTCATGGGAACCATAGCAGCAAAGTTCTGGTTAAATAAGGCAGAAGCAAAACTTAAAAACACATAACTCTCAGAACCCTTGCTCATAATTCTTTCTTTTTTGTGGAAAAGGGATAGGGTTAAATTAAAAACATCAATTGGGTAACATCCGGTCAAATTTTCTACCAGGGGGGATTGGTTTAACAATTGCAAACCTTGTAACTAAACTCGATAGCTTTTCGCTCCGGATTTTTCATACTGCTTTTTGGTTTTTTATAAATAGGAGGCATCGTTGGATATTGCTCTACTGGTTATTCTCATCATTTTAAATGGCTTGTTCGCAATGTCAGAGATTGCGTTGGTGATAGCCCGCAAAAATAGACTTCAAAAACTGGCGGATGACGGCGATAAAGCAGCAGGGATCGCTATAAGTCTCGGAAGTAAACCCACTCAGTTCTTGTCGACAATTCAGATCGGTATTACAGCAATCGGCATTCTCAATGGGATAGTCGGTGAGGCCGCGCTGGCGGAGCCTCTCGCCGAGATTTTAATCGGAATTGGTATGGAGCAAAAAGCCAGCGCCACTGGCGCCACTGCAATTGTGGTTGTAGGAATAACCTATGTTTCTATCGTCATAGGCGAGCTGGTCCCGAAGAGAATAGCGCAACACAATGCCGAAGGCATCGCTCGTTTCGTGGCGCGCCCCATATCTATTCTGGCGAAACTGTCCCGTCCATTTGTATTCTTTCTATCTGTATCGACCGATAGTTTGCTGTTTTTGATTGGCAAAAAGGGGCTGAGCAACACCAACATTACCGAACAAGATATCCACGCGATGTTGGCCGAAGGCAAAGAATCGGGGGTCATTGAGAAACAGGAACACGATATGGTACGCAACGTGTTTCGACTTGACGAGCACCAAATAGCCTCACTGATGACGCCGCGTAGCGAAATTGTCTATTTGGACGTCGATCAGTCACTTGAAAAAGGTATCGAGCAGCTGATTCAATCAGGTCATTCATGTTTTCCTGTATGTCGCGGCGGATTGCATGTGATTCTTGGAGCGATCAGCGCGAAACAAATGCTAAGACATCGTTTAACGACCGAGACCGACCGCATCATCGAATTTTTGCTGCCTGCCGTTTATGTGCCCGAGTCATTGACAGGAATAAAATTATTAGAGCAATTTCGGGAATCCGGGGTCCAAATGGTTTTTGTTGTCGATGAGTACGGAGAGATATTGGGACTGATTACGTTGCACGATGTTTTGGAGGCACTGGTAGGTGAATTCAAACCTCGCGATCCCAAGGATGTTTGGGCGGTTCAACGTGAAGACGGCTCTTGGTTGCTGGACGGCCTAATTCCTATCCCGGTGCTCAAAGACCGACTCGATTTGAAGTCGGTACCTGAAGAAAATAAAGGTAGGTATAATACGCTCAGCGGAATGATGATGTGGCTGATCGGAAGTCTTCCGCGTACTGGCGACGTCACTCAATGGGAGCAATGGCGACTTGAAGTTGTCGATTTAGACGGCAATCGAGTCGATAAGGTGCTAGCCAGCCAGTCGCCTGATTCGAATTCCAAATGGACGTCCCAGCTGTCGGACTGATATTGTAATCAATTAGTTGAAAATATAATTCTTGTTAAGACGAAAAGCATGTAATTCTATCGATAGCCCTGGTAATTAAATATTTATCGCTTTGTTTTTTCAGGAACAATCCTATCAATTGGGGCTCAGTACAATCTATCATATAGAAATGGCCGTGTTTCCGGTGAAATCCTAAATAACTGTGGCATTTGTAAATATACCCATCGCAGATCAAAATTCGGCGCTGGGGTCCGTCAAGGGACGCCGTGAACCCAGCACCTAAATCCAGCTCCATGCTGGTCCCTCACCTAGCGTTAGGAGAGGGATCGCACACCCCAGCGACTCCTCAGGTACTGCCGAAATTTGAAGCGCCAAAGGTATAACTCCAATCAAACCTTTGCTTGAATTCGTTGTTCATTTCAATACCGAATGCCAAATACTGAGAATGTTCGTAAAACATGGAAAAGCACTCGACTAGCACGGTTTGCGCTTCTTCCCAGTTCGAAACCAGATTAGTGCGGACCTGGTGTGCGCCGGCTATCTCGAAAAGTCTCACCCTTAGCCAACTTGGGCAACCCCCCATCCAAACCCATTGCGGCCCGCATGATTTTTTTCTTGGCCGGCATAATGCGCTCAGCTAGACCCAAGCCCAAATTACGGAAAAACTTGACCGGAGCGATCTCATTACTGAAAACATGATAAAAAACATCCATGACCGTCATCATTCTGAGATTATCAACACGCCTTGCCTTTTCATAATGCATTAATTCCGGCAATGAACCTATATCGCACCCAGCCTGATAAGCCTCCAGCAAAACTTCTACCAACGAAGCCGCATCGAGCAAACCGATATTGACGCCTTGACCCGCCAATGGATTAATCATATGCGCAGCATCGCCGACCAAAGCGATACCGGGTTTCACATAACGTTGAGCGTGCTGTCGTTTCAACGGAAACGAAGCGGTATTCAAGACAGCGTTGATTCTGCCTAAACACTCCGGAAACGCCTCGGTCAATTCGAGCAGCAATTGCTCGCAGGGCAAGGATTTTAATCGTTTGATTGCATCAGGAGAGTTATACCAAACCAACGACCCGTGTCGACCGGTTAACGGCAAAAAAGCCTGTGGGCCGCTAGGCACGAATCGCTGCCAAGTAATATCCTGTTGCGGATAATCGGTTGCCACATAAATCACCAGCGCGTGCTGCTTATAATCCCAACCGGTCACGCCGATCCCGGCGACCTGGCGAACTTTCGAATTCCCGCCGTCGGCACCGACTAAGACATTCGCCGTCAAAACCGTACCGTCATCCAACTCGACCGCCGAACGATGACCTTCGCCATCCAAGCCGTAATCGATGCGTTTAATACTAGCCGGGCAAAATAAGCTGACATTATCGAAATCCTGCAAACGCTCCAACAAGGCTAACTGGGTTACCCGGTTTTCGACGATATACCCCAACTCGTTAAAATCAATGTCGTCACTGCAAAATTCGGTATCGCCGACAGTTTCCCATACTCGCATACGCCGAAAAGGGCAATAACGGCGATTCAGAACACCCTGCCACGCGCCGACCGCCTCCAAAATATGCCGCGAAGCAATACTCAATGCAGAAACTCTGAGATCATGGGGCTGATCTGAAGAAAACTCATCGGGAAATACTTGTTCGATCACCGCAACCTTAAGACCGCTTCCGCCTAATCCGCAAGCCACTGCGGCCCCAACCATTCCCCCGCCGACTACTACTACATCAAAATTCATTTTCTTATTTGGAACCCGTAATTAACTATTTCTAATATACCTATCGCACTTCAAATTTCGGCGATAATTATGGATTTCGTGATAAATAACGTCCTGGAACTATGAGCTTTGTCGAGGGATCGGTAACTCGCCTGACAGTGCGCTCCTCGACAGGCATACTCCACAACCTAAACTCCGAGAACATGTTCAAACTGCGAATTGATGATAACAATTTGCATCTAAATGACTTAAAATGCGACTCATGATATCATTTGCAGGTTTCTCTAAACGCAATTGTCTGCATTACTTATTGCATCGCCAATGCACACCGCTCTATTTGAGCAGTTAACGTTTGGGCAATCAAAGTTTGACTTTAGCATGCATTGCGAGAAAAACGAACTACTAACGCTGTTGATCGCAGCATGACTGGAACGGGTTGGATATAATGACTGAAATTTCCCGAATAAACCTCAAAGAACCTTTGCTTTACGACGCCGATCTTTCCCAAGATAGCTGCGGCGTGGGTTTTATTACTCATAAACAAAGCAAACAGACTCACGAGCTACTTGTCAAAGCGCATGAAGCGCTATGCACGATTCCCCACCGCGGCGGCATGAGTGCCGAAGGTATCGGCGACGGAGCCGGCGTGAATGTCGATCTATCATTGAAGTTTTTTCGAAAAATCACCGGAAACAACAACCTGCAACTCGGAGAATTTGGCGTTGCCAACTTTTTCTTTCCGGAAGATCACGAGCGTTATGATAGTTTCGCGATCGAATTGATCGAAAAACACCTAACTCGATTCGGCCTGCCGGTCATTACTTGGCGAAACATCCCGGTGGACAGCCAAGTCATCAACGAAGCATCCAGAAAAGCGCAACTACCGATCAAGCAAGTAATTTTCGGGCGCCCGGAAGCTTTAAAGACGGCGACTCATAGCGAATTCGAACAACTGATTCAAAGCGCATTGCTGGATATCGAAGCCGATGGCTTTACCCGCGACGAATTAACCGGTTTCTACCCGCTATCGATGAGCTCGAGAACCCAGGTTTACAAAGGCCGACTGAACTCTTTTGAAGTAATACCGTATTTTATCGACCTCTACGACGAAGATCATGAAATACACACCCTATTCTTCCATACTCGCTTCTCGACCAATACCGCTCCGGCAACGATGATGGCGCAACCGTTCCGCTACATGGCGCACAACGGGGAGTTAAATACCGACAAAAAAAATCGACTCAGTGAAAATGCGATCGCGCGCTTACACAACAAACATATCGTCTTCCCATGCGGACAATCCGACTCGGGCCGTCTCGATCAAACACTGACTCGTCGAATCAACGAGGACGAGCTCGATGTCGTCACGGCCGTGCTGGCGATGATGCCGCCTGCCTGGGAAAACGACACGACCCTGTCGCCGAAAGTTCGCGCGATGCTCGAATATTTCAGCCTCTATGAAGAAAAAAACGACGGCCCCGCCGCCCTGATCTTCTGCGACGGCATACGTGTTGGCGCGCGTCTAGACCGTTTGGGGCTCAGACCCTTGCGCTCGGTGGAAACCGAAACTTATCTAGCCGTCATGTCGGAAGCCGGACAAATCGACTTCCCTCCCAAAGACGTTATCAAACGTGGTCGTATCGAAGCCGGGGGCATGGTTTATTTCGACCACAGCACCGGACAGATTTATAACAGCCATCAAGTCTTGGAAACACTCGCCGGACAAAAAGACTATGAAGCGATGCTCCGCGAACGCAGCTTGCATATCGGCGAACTGCCCGACGTCCCATTCGATGAATTAGCCCCGGTCAACGGCGACTTCAACATCGACCAACAACACACGGCTTATTCGCTAAATCAGGAAAGCTTTAAATTCCTGCTTGACCCGATGTTAAGTACCGGTCTTGAAAAAGTTTCGGCGATGGGCTACGGAATTGCCCCCAATGCGCTTTCCGATGCCGAAGGCGGTATGTCCCGTTATTTCAGCCAGCGCTTCGCTCAAGTCACAAACCCTCCACTCGATTCAATTCGTGAAAGCGACGGCATGACCTTGCGCGTCGCGCTCGGCGCCAAACCGACCTTTTCCGAAGGGAACAGCAAACAATTGGTCATCGACTCGCCAATTCTGCAAAGAACGAATTTGGAACAAATCCGCAGGCAATCCAGCGTCAAGACCATCACACTGGACATGCTATTCACGCCGGACTTCGAAAATCCAAAAAATAACGAAGATCTTCTCGAATCGGCGGTATTTGCCGTTTGCGAGCAAATCGAACAAGCAGCCCGCAACAACACCGGCATCATCATTCTCAGCGACACCGGCATCAGCCGCGATAAAGCGGCGATTCCCGCCTTACTGATGGTTGCCGCCGCCAATCAACACCTGGTCAAACAAGGCCTGCGCTTCCACTCGTCACTGATTGCCGAAACCGGACAAGTCGCCAGCGCTCACGATATCGCAACAATACTCGGCTTCGGCGCTTCGGCTGTCTGTCCGATCAGCGCCTACAATCGCGTCGTCAGCCAACTTCAGCCCGAGAACCAACAAAAATCCCTCGATAACTTCAAAAAAGCGGCGGAAAAATCGCTGATGAAAACCATGGGCAAGTTCGGTCTATGCACCGTAGAAAGCTACATCGGCGGCGAGTTTTTCGAATCGAATTATCTGGACACCAACGAGCCGCGCCTACAACCGTATTTCCCGAATATCAACGCGCCGGTCGGCGGCGTGCGCTATGCAGACATTGCAAAAAGCGCGGCCGCATGGCATTACAAAGCATTGAGTATCAAGGACGAAAAAGATATTCCTTTCATCGGTTTGTTCAAGGAACGGCAAGACGGCGCAGGCCATAGCTTCGGCAATCTCGCTGTCCGTGAATATATCAACATGACCGACGAACCGATCTTGTATATTCCACAAGACAAATCGCCGGAAGCCAGCGATACCGCTTATTTCGATTTCGGTTATGACAAACGCACACCCGAACAAATCGACAATTTCGGCATCACGCCGGCTTATCGTAGCTTCGCGAAAAACCTGTATCAAGAGCGCGACAACCGCCCGGCTGCATTACGCGACATCACGGACCTGCCGGCCGATATCAGCCAAGCGCAAAGCACGGCCGAATTCGACCGCATTTTGGGCAAGCAAAACTTGCTCGGAAACAACAACTACATGATCCATGGCATCGCGGTTGAACGAATCGACGGCGTTAATTATTCAATTACACTGCCTGAAAACAACAGCGAAGCGCGGTTAACCGGCATCGCTGAGCATTTCAAAAACCGCTTCGGCGATAGCGCCGCAACGATCAGCGTTACAAACAATGCCTGTGCAATCAAGCTCTCAGATAGCGGCAATCTTTTCGGGCAATATTTGGCCAATATCAAAACTGCCCGTTCTCCGATTGCATTGTCCAACGTTCAACCGGCTCATCAAATCACTGCCAAACTCGCATCCGGTGCAATGAGTCACGGTGCATTGATCGCAGAAGCGCACGAGGCTGTCGCGCAAGGCACTAACATTGCCGGCGCGCTCAGCAACTCCGGTGAAGGCGGCGAACACTCGAGCCGTTTCAACACGCTTCGATCAAGCAAAATTAAACAGTTCGCATCGGGCCGTTTCGGCGTCTGGGCCGGTTATCTGGCCGACCCGAACATCGAAGAAATCGAAATCAAAATCGCACAAGGCGCAAAACCCGGCGAAGGCGGACAATTGCCTGCGCCGAAAGTATCTGTCGAAATCGCGGCATTGCGCGGCGGCACGCCACAAGTCGAGCTAGTCAGCCCTCCTCCACATCACGATACCTATTCGATAGAAGACCTCGGTCAATTGATTCACGATGCCAAAGCAGCCCGCGTTCGAGTCGTCGTCAAACTGGTATCCTCTGAAGGCATCGGCACGATCGCAGTTGGTGTCGCGAAAGCCGGCGCCGATGTCATCAATGTGGCCGGTAGCACCGGCGGCACGGGCGCGGCCGCTGTCACGAGCCTGAAAAACACCGGTCGCTCTGCCGAAATCGGCATTGCTGAAGTTCATCAAGCATTAGCAGTGAATGGCTTACGGGATAAAGTCATATTGCGCTGCAGCGCCGCGCATCAAAGCGGACTCGATGTCGTTAAATCGGCGATATTGGGCGGCGATTCCTTCGAATTCGGCACGACCGCATTGATGATGCTGCGTTGTGTCATGGCGAAAAACTGTAACGTCAAATGCCCTGCAGGATTGACCACGACGCATGAGGAATTCAAAGGCGACCCGAGAGTGCTGGCGCAATACTTCATGAATCTAGCGCATGAAGTCCGCGAAATTCTGGCAGTCCTGGGCTATCACAGCCTTAGCGAAATACGCGGTCAAACCAATTTATTGCACTTAATTAACCATCGATCCATCGTCGGGCAACTCGATTTCACGAAATTGCTGACTCAAACACCAGTCGTCAAAATCGAAAAACCGATTTATCTCGAAGCAAATTTCAGCATCGACGACAAGATCATCGAGCAGGTTAAATCTTCGGTGATTTTCGGCAATCAGAAGCAAATCGTCATCGAAGGCGACGAATACAAACTCAGTAATCGTAATAAATCGGTCGGCGGCCAAACCGCAATCGATATCGAACGCATACTCGCTTACGGTTTAAACGAAGAAAACGCCGCTCGTTCGAAAACGATTTATACCAACCAGCACGGACGGCGTTATCTTGCGCCCGACTCGGTCGTCATAAAAACAACCGGCTCGGCCGGACAAAGTTATGCCGCTTTCATGAATGACGGCATGCGCATGGAACACACGGGAACTTGTAACGACGGCGTCGGAAAATCGGCCTGCGGCGGCACCTTAATCGTCGAATCCCCAGGCGGCGGCATCAAAACACCCGGTAATAACGTGCTGATCGGTAACTTTGCGCTGTTCGGCGCGACTGGCGGCAAAGCCTTTATCAACGGCGAGGCCGGCGATCGTTTCGCAGTCCGTAATTCCGGCGCGATGGCAGTCGTCGAAGGCGTCGGCGATTTCGCCTGCGAATACATGACCAACGGTGCGATACTGAATCTCGGCCACTTCGGCAAGGGTTTCTGTAACGGCATGTCCGGCGGCAATGCCTATCAATACGACCCTGAAAACTTGTTACCGAAGCTTTACGACAAAACCTCGGTCGAATTGCATGAGCTGACGGAAAACACCGATACGGCCCGAGCGCATGAACAGTTCTTACTCTATATGCTCGAACAACACGCCGATTATGCAAACTCGAGCAAAGCAAGGAACATCCTGAATAATTGGGAAACCGAGCGTAAGCATTTCAAATTTACGATTCCGCTATGGCTGTACAAAACGCAAACGGCTGAGTTCCTTAGCCAAACAATAGACCGCAAAGCGATGATCGAAGAATTGGCGGTCTCCTACGCAACACGCCAGATCGAACAAATGAAATCGGCTTATCGGACAAAACAGCCATTATTCGGCGGAGCGATACCCGGTTACGGCGAAACCGACACCAACTTGACCTTTAGTCTGGTCAACAGTTACGCGGTCATCGATAAGGCATTCCGGATAGCCGGCGAGCAATTGAACTTCAAGTCCGCCACGCCGACACACGAAGCCTTGGAAAAAGCGGCTTGGAAATTAATTGAATCCCGTCCGCGTAAAATTCAGGATGCGTTGGTTAAAGAGACTCGCGAAGCTTACAGTAATTACAGTGACGATCAACTGAGCTGGCTGTTGGCAAGCAAGCGTCTTACCGATTATAAAACCGCCTTGGCCAACCGTGATGTACAAAGCATCTACTCAATCGGCTCGACCGCTTGGATCATTGAGCAGGACACTATCAACCGCGAAGCCTTGGCTGGCATTCCTGGAGTCGAACAATATCTTGCGGGACTGGTCGGTTCCAATATTATTCAGGAAATGATGGCTCCGGCTTCGGCATAATTCCATCGCACTTTTTACCAGTACCGGCATAACCTGTGATAAATCGTGGGTATGCCGGTATTACGTTCATTAATTTGTAACTAAACATGATGAAAACACCTCATATTCCACTCGATGCACCTTACAGCGACAGTCAACGAGCCTGGCTCAGTGGCTTTTTCGCGGGCATGCATACGCAAATGATACAAAGCGCTGGCAGCAAGAGCCAGGCCGACGCTCGCATCATTCATATTCTTTACGGAACGCAAACCGGTAACTCCGAAGCCCTGGCAAACGATGCCGCCGCATCCGCAAAAGCCCATGGCTTAAAACCGATCGTCAAAAGCATGGACGAAGTCGAATTGGATGCATTCGGCAAGATGGAATATCTCTTGATCATCACCAGTACTTACGGCGAAGGCGAAATGCCGGACAATGCTCAAATGCTTTGGGAAGCGATTTCGTCCGATGAGGCAGCGTCGTTGCAGCACATGAAATATTCCGTACTGGCGCTCGGCGACACGAGTTACGACCAATTCTGTCAAGCCGGCATCGAATGGGATCAACGGCTTGCCGAACTCGGCGCCGAGCGTATTTATAACAGGATCGACTGCGACGTCGACTTCGAGGAACCGGCCGAATTGTGGATTTCGGAAGTCATCCCACATATGGCCGAGGGCGCCTCGACGACCATTATCGTCGACTCCGACGCAGCCATGATCGAAGCGCCGAAATATAGCCGTAAAAACCCGTTCCCGGCCAAATTATTGGTCAACCGCCTGTTGACCGCCCACGAATCATCGAAAGAAACACGGCATTACGAAATTTCGATTGCCGGTTCCGACCTAAGTTATGAAGCCGGAGACGCGTTGTGCGTATTCCCGACCAATTGTCCGGAACTCGTCAAAGACATACTGCGAGCGATCAACTGTACAGGCGAAGAAGAAGTCCCGGTCGATAGCGAATTAATGCCGCTTAATGAAGCGCTACGCGTCCATTTCGAAATCAAACTGCCATCCAAGGAACTGATCGATGAAATCGCTCGCCGCTCCGGCGATCAAGAATTGAATACGTTGCTTAAAGAAAACGATAAGGAAAAATTGGCGAATTATCTCTGGGGCCGCGATATTCTCGACTTGTTGCTGCAATCCCCGGAGATGGATATCTCTGCGGCTGAATTCATCGCCTTGCTGAAACCGCTACAACACCGTGCCTATTCGATATCGTCGAGCAGTAAAAAACACCCAGATGCCGTACATTTAACCGTAGCCAGTGTCCGTTACCAAAGCCACGACCGCGAACACAAAGGCGTGTGTTCAACCTTCTTGGCCGATCTCGTCGATGAAACGACCGATGTCCGCTGTTTTTTCACGCCGAATAAGGTATTCCGAGTCCCAGAAGATAACAGCCTGCCGATGATCATGGTTGGCCCCGGCACCGGCGTCGCACCTTTCCGCGCATTCCTGCAGGAACGGGAAGTACGGCAAGCAACAGGTAAAAACTGGCTATTTTTCGGCGACCGTAATGCCGCGACAGACTTCATTTATCGAGAAGAACTCGAAGCAATGCAAGCCTCCGGTCTATTGACGCGGCTCGACTTAGCATTTTCCAGGGATCAGCAGGAAAAAATTTACGTTCAAGACCGAATGCGCGAACACGGTGCGGAATTATTCGCTTGGCTCGAACAAGGCGGATATTTCTTCGTCTGTGGCGATGCCTACCGCATGGCCAAGGATGTCGATAAAGCGCTACACGATGTGATCGCCGAACAGGGAAAAATGACTGAACAGCAAGCCGTCGATTATGTCAATCAATTGAAAAAGGATAAGCGATACGTCCGCGACGTTTATTGATTTTGGTTCACACATACCCTTATACGCCAACGATCCCAAAGTCGAGGCAGGGCAATCGCATTAAAACACTATAGAAAATCAGATAGTTAAAATATTCCTTTTTCTTGGTTAACTATAAGATTTAGCTTGAAACCTAAATAAGGCTTTGTGTCGCTATCGCGACGCTTATGTGTAGTCGGTTCGCGGACCGACAACCG
>JAHJSQ010000121.1 GCA_018830325.1 Gammaproteobacteria bacterium | reverse complement strand
GAGGTCGATAATCCCGACAAGAGCAACGATACATTCTCTACAGTTTCTTAATCCGATTGCCCGCCGCAGTCGACGCAGAGCGTCTAAAGCGACATTCCCACGCCGAGCATGGGAACGAACGTTTTGTGGGGATACATCAGGGTTAGGGGAGATTTTTTATATAAATCCCCCTCAATCCCCCTTTTTCAAAGGGGAGGGCAATCATTAAGCTGCCGTGTGTTTCAGCTATTGATTAACGAATATCCTCGGTAGTCAATTCGCCAAGCGGCTTGCCTTTGTATTCGCCAGTGAGCGTTTTCAGGAAAGCAACCATATCGCCGATTTCATCGCTGCTGAAGTCTTTGTCGAGCTGCACTTGTCCCATCACGCGGACCGCGTCGGCAAGCGTTTCGGCTGAACCGTCGTGGAAATAAGGGAAGGTCAGTTCGATGTTGCGCAGCACCGGCACCTTAAAGAAATGACGATCTTTTTCCTCTTTAGTGACATTGAAACGGCCGTTGTCGACTTCGGTCAACTCGCCGCCGCGTTGTTTGAAATAATCGCGCGCGACTCCCATTTTTTCATACGACAAGCCGCCGAGTGCCGGGCCTGAATGGCACGATGCGCAATGCGTCTTGAACAGTTCATAACCGGCTTTTTCTTCGTTCGTCAGAGCGGTCACGTTGCCGCGAAGGTACTGATCGAAGCGGGAATTTGGTGTAACCAGCGATTCCTCGAACACGGCTATCGCATGTGTTACGGTTGTTTTGGTCAAGCCTTGATCCGGATAAAGTTTTGCGAAGGCTTGTTGATAGGCTTCGTCTTGCTTGAGTTTTTCGACGACCTCATCCCAGACCGCGCCCATTTCGATCGGGTTCGCCACCGGTCCTGCCGCTTGTTCCTGAAGGTCTTTTGCACGTCCGTCCCAGAATTGCGCGAGGTTATACATCGCAACATAGACGGTCGGTGAGTTGATCGGTCCCAACTGGCCGCGAATGCCGGTTGCAACTTTGGCTTGATCGGTGCCGCCGCGCGTTAAGTCATGGCACGATGCGCAGTTAAGCGTGTCGTCACCGGACAGTCTGCGGTCGTGGAATAGTTTGTCGCCGAGTGCGACAATTTCGGGATCGAGATCGACCGTAAGTGGCAGCGGTTGCACCGGTTCGCCCTTGAATTGATTGGCGGCGGCCTTGCTCCATGGATGTTTGGCGCGCTCTTCAGCGACCCAGGTAAGTAGCGTCGTTTTTTCGTCATGGTTCAACTTGCCGTTCCAATGCATCAGAAGGTATAGCGCCGGCGGCATGCTGTCGTTGCGGATAACGCCTTCTAGCCGGGCCAACATTAATGGTGTGAAGCTTTCCTTGCCGCTGTAGGCTTCTTTCGTCAGCAACAATCGTTCGCTGGCCTCTTCGATGTCGTGCTCCATCAGTTGTTTTGCGATCGGCAGGCCAGAATAGATCGGCATGCGGGTCATGCCAGGTGAATGACAGTCGACGCATTTGTTTTGCAAAACCCGCGAAGCCTTCGCAAAAGCTTCCGATTTACCGTTAATCACTTCGATCGGCTCGTTTTCGCCGGACAAGCCAATCAAGTTCGAAATCGGCAGAAACAGGATGACTGCCACCAGAAGGATAATGAACCATTGGGCTTTTTTCATTGTTCGACTCCGCGTTTTTTGCACTGTCTTGGAAAAAGGATTATTCCTGCAAACGATATAAGTATTCAGTCAGAGCAAGAATACGGCTGCGAGCGGCCGATTCGGTATCGGCCTCGGGATAGTTGTTGAAATACAGAGAGGTTTGGTTGGTAAAGGCTCGGCCCCAGATCGGCATGTCGCGTGGCCCGTGAGATTTGACTTCCTCCCTTCCGTCGATGATCTTATAGACGCGGTCGAACGGGAATACGCCGTTGTTGTTCTTGGCTAAAACGGTTAGATTCGGAACCGGTCTCACCAGCAAGGCTTTAAATGGGCCGTCGTCGCCTTTTCCGTTGATTCCATGACAAACTGCGCATGCCGATTCGTATTCCAGTTTGCCGACATCCAATTTTTTGTCGGCAAATGCTGTTGTCGCGGTTGAGCCGGCAAGTATCGCGAAACTAAAAGCGGCTGCGGTTGAACTGAACAACGTTCTGTTTTTCATAATGCCTCCAAAGTATCGAGTTGACTTTATTGAAACAGTACTGGCTTACCGATGCTTGTGTTCGTGACGTTCGATCGGTTCCGTTTTTAATGTGCCTTTTAAAAAGGCTTCAATGGCAAGATCGGGTTCGATCATTTTCGTAACAAGAACTTTGATGTTTTTTTCCGCTAATCGACGCGCCAGGCCGTCGCCGATGCCGCCACAGATTAGAACGTTTATATCATCCAGCGGAGTAGGCTCGAAGCGGGATGTTTCATGAAAAGACTGCTCCTTGGTCAGTTCCAAAATCTCCTTCCCGGTAACGCTTTCATGTTCGACCCGGTATATCCAGAATTTTCTACACCGGCCGGTGTGGCCGGTGATTTCCTTGCGGTTTTGACTGGCGACGGCAATTTTCATGATTATCCCCAAATCAATAGGATGGCGGCATCAACGGTTCGATACCTTCGAATTGCGCGCTCGGATGATGTTTGACGATCAATTGGCTGATAGTATCGATGCGTTCACTCGGGATATCGATCATAACCAAGAACGCGCCGTTTTCGATTGCTTCGGAGTATTGCTTGACGCGCGAATTACCAACTTCGAGTCCGGCTAGACCGCTCATGATTGTGCCAATTGTCGCACCGTAGAGCAAGACACCTAGAACCGGGCCTCCGGCAATGGCAAATCCGGCAAATCGTAAACCGACAAGTCCTGCGAGTAGTCCTGTTGCCCCACCTAACGCAGCACCACGTTCCATTGCGGGAACAAAGTCGGTTTTTTGAAATTCCGAAGCTTCGGGTAAGTCATCGAGCGGCGTGTCGCGTTTGGCAAGTATGTGTATGTGTCTATCTTCGATCCCTTCCAAACGAAGTTCGTCAACGATTTTATGTGTGGTTCCAATGTCCGGGGACAAAAAGTAAATTCTTCTCATGAGCTTTCCTGTATGTATTCAATAATTAAAAATTATAGTCTACATTTTTGTCGACGTGACATTGGCTGATTGAATTATATCCATCTTAGACCAAAATTCGGCGCCGGAGCGTCGTCCTGTCAAGCGAGTCACAGAACCCTAGATAAAGCTCAAAACTCCAGGAAGTTATTTTCGCGAAATCCTTAAAATGATTGATGAGTCAGTGCAACTTTATCAATTAAACCGTACCCGATGTGAATCAAAGTTTGGTTTAGAGTACAGTGGAATTTAATGGAATGCGTTAAAATTTACCCATGTCATCATAAAACGAACTTTCCCAACAAAAACCCGATGAATGATAAATGGCGCATCTTCAAGTAGAGTTTACCGAAGATTTGTTGCTCGAAAGGGAAGCCATCCGCAAGGACTTTAAACAAAATCGCAAAGGAGGTTTTGAAGCGCTTCGGCTGAATGGTGTTTTCATTAACAATTGCTGATTGCGTCAATGGCCCATTCGCAAATAACTTTGTTACGCCCGGTTCACGGCGGAACAGTTCTCTATAATTTTACATTATGAATCAATGAAATATAACTAATCCTGGACAAACATACATTTTTCCGATATAAATCATCCTGACATTCTATGTTTGGGATACCCGCTTTGAACCTTCAAGAGATCAT
>JAHJSQ010000154.1 GCA_018830325.1 Gammaproteobacteria bacterium | reverse complement strand
CGGCAAGGGCGTCACCAAGGCGGTCGATAACGTCAACAAGAAACTCGCCCAGGTCGTCGCCGGAATGGATGTGCGCAACCAGAAGGAAATCGACGAAGCCATGATCAAGGCCGACGGCACCGCCAACAAGGCCAAGCTCGGCGCCAACGCCATTCTCGGCGTGTCGCTGGCTGCCGCTCGTGCCGCCGCTGTCTACTGCGACCAGCCGCTCTATAAGTATATCGGCGGCGCCTACGCCCACACCCTGCCGGTGCCGATGTGCAACATCATCAACGGCGGCTCCCACGCCGACAACAACGTCGACCTGCAGGAATTCATGGTACAGCCCGTCGGCGCCAAGAGCTTCAAGGAAGGCCTGCGCTGGGTCACGGAAATCTTCCACTCGCTCAAGGCCGTGCTGAAGAAGCAGGGCATGAACACCGCCGTCGGCGACGAAGGCGGCTTCGCGCCCAATCTCAAGAGCAACGAAGACGCGCTCAAGGTCATCATGGACGCGATCAAGGCCGCCGGTTACAAACCGGGCAAGGAAATCACCATTGCCATGGACCCGGCCAGCAGCGAATTCTACAAGGAAGGCAAGTACAACCTCGCCAGCGAAAACAAGAAACTGAGCGCGGCGGAAATGGTGGATTACTGGTGCATGTTGTGCGACAAGTATCCCATCGTCTCCATTGAGGACGGCATGGCCGAGAACGATTGGAAGGGTTGGGAACTGATGACGGAGAAACTCGGCAAGCGCGTCCAGATCGTCGGCGACGACCTGTTTGTCACCAACACCGACCGCCTCGCCCAGGGCATCAAGAAAAAGTGCGCCAACTCGATTCTCATCAAGGTCAACCAGATCGGCACCCTTACCGAGACCCTCGCCGCGATCGAAATGGCCAAGCGCGCCAATTACACCGCGGTCGTCTCGCACCGCTCGGGCGAAACCGAAGACACCACCATTTCCGACATCGTCGTCGCCACCAACGCCGGGCAGATCAAGACCGGCTCGCTCTGCCGCACCGACCGCATCGCCAAGTACAACCAGCTCCTCCGCATCGAAGAGGAACTTGGTTCCCAGGCTGTTTACGCTGGCAAGAGCGCGTTTTACAACATCGGCTGATAGCCGCTATCGCCCCGCAAAAACCCCCGCCTCACGGCGGGGGTTTTTAAATAGAAACATTAACCTCGTAAGCAGGAGGAGGTAATGAAAGAGACGCGCCCCAACATACTTCTTATCACCACGGATCAGCAGAGATTCGACACCCTGTCATTTTGCAACAAGGATTCAGGTGTAAACACCCCGAATCTAGAAGCGCTCGCCAAGCGCGGCGTTAACTTCACCCAAGCCTTTGTCCAAAACCCCGTCTGTATCCCCAGCCGCGCCTGTTGGCAGACCGGTCGCTATACCCATCAGCACGGCGTGACTTATATGGAAGAAATTATCGACGACACGCCCGGTCTTCCCGCCTGGGAATTGAGTTTCATGGAGCGCCTGCAATGCGCGGGCTACCGCACCGCCGCCTTTGGCAAGATTCACATGATGCCGGAGAAAGGTTTCGACGAGTTGAAAGTAACTGGTGGCAAAGGGGTGCGCTGGACAAAATCCGCGGGACTGCCCATTGGGCTGGGGCCGCTGGGCCGGGACTACGCCGCCTGGCTGGAAGCGCGCAACCCGGGAGCATATGAAAAAATCTATGCGGGTCGCAATGTGCCTGAATACAAAAAGTACCGTTCTGCCATCACTGCCAACCTGCCGGTGGAAGATTATATCGAATCCTGGATCACCGAAAACACCGAGGAATTCATCACTCGCGACCATGACAAACCATTTTTCGCCTGGTGCGGTTTTTGCGGCCCGCACGACCCCTTCGACCCGCCGGAACCTTACGCCAGCATGTACAAGCCTGAAGACATTAACCTGCCGCCTAATTTCGGTTACGACACCGGCGGCCAACCCGTCAATCAGACGGAAGAACAAATAACAGCGGCCAAAAAAATTGTCTGCCACTATTACGCTCTAGTCTCCCTGATCGACGATATGATCGGCAGGCTGATGGCGGCTTTGGAGAAAAAAGGCATTCTCGACAATACCCTGATAATCTTCACCTCCGATCATGGCGAAATGCTGGGCGAGTTCGGCCGCTACGGCAAGGGCAATTTCTACGATTCCATTATTCACGTTCCCTTTATTGCTTCTTTTCCCGGCAATGTAAAGGGAGGTGGGACTGTCGCGGATCTGATAGAGACATACGACCTTGCGCCGACTGTCCTGGACTACGCCGGAGCTGGAATACCCCGCACGATGAGTGCAAGCAGTCTGCGGCCGATTCTGGAAAAGACAAAAACCGGTCGCGAATTGATTATTTCCGAATTCACCACTTACGATCGCAAGAGAACCGGCATTTGCATCCGCACTCCTGCGCATAAGTATTGGCGTTATACCGACGGGGAAGAAGCGTTTTTCGACTTGGCCTCTGATCCTTACGAGCGGGAAAATCGCATTTCTGATCCGGCCTTGGCCAGCGATATCCGTCATCTGCGGGACTTGCTTCTTGACCGCTTAATGGAATGCGCCAATTGCACGCCGACTAAAAACGGCGTCTGGTAAAACTGTTCGCCCCGCAAAACCCCCGCCTCACGGCGGG
>JAHJSQ010000120.1 GCA_018830325.1 Gammaproteobacteria bacterium | reverse complement strand
ACTTAACATTAGCGGATCACCTAACGCTAGACGAACCGCGTAGGGTACGCTGTGCGTACCATGGTAACCCCGCGATATTCATGTGCCAACCGAACCGCCAGGGCACGGCTTTGGTACGCGCAGCGTACCCTACAATTTATGTATAACGATGAGCGCTAGAGCTTGGGAACGATAGGGGGGTGAATAATTACGGCTGAATAGTTACATGGAATTTAGGTACTGGGTGAATATGTCCGTGTAGGCTTGACGGCGGCGACTGATTGCCAAGGATGGCATGAATGCAGATTTTGCAGGAGCAAAAATCTGCAAACGCCAAGGATGGCGTGAATGCAGATTTTGCAGGAGCAAAAATCTGCCCTGCCGCCGACTCCTGCCAATCGAGCAACCGAACCCTCCGTAAAATAGGGAAGTTATTTTCGACCAAATCCTAACCTCGTTTCCCCAAAATTAGTTGTTAAGAATTATAAACCTCAATGTGCGGTGACGTACCGACCGTATTCAGTATTATGAGTATGATTATATTCGAGCGCCGAAGTAGTTTCGGAAATTGCTCAATAGCCATTCAACCAACTATCAGGAACACTCATGAACAAAGATCAAGTAAAAGGTCGGGTCGAACAGGCCAAAGGTAAAGTCAAAAAGGTCAGTGGCAAAGTCATGGATGACGAGGATATGGAGTTAGAAGGTAAGGTCGATGAAAGCCGCGGCAAGGTTCGGTCGGGTTATGGCGATCTTAAAGAAGATGCCAAGAAGGCGACTGATAACTAGAAATACCGAATCGCGCAGTGAGTCCTGGATGAAGGGCTAACTGTTCGAGGGCGCTTAGATTCCCAACATTATTACAGGAAATAATCATGAAACATACACACAACAAACTCAACGTTTTATCGGCTGGCTTTATTTTGGCACTCTTATCCTTAAACGCTTATGCCGAAGATAGCAAAATTGAAGCCCCCATGAACGAAGATCAAGTAGAAGGCCGCATCGAAGAAATTAAGGGGACAGTCAAGGAAGGCACCGGCAAGCTACTGGACGACAAAGGTATGGAGATAGAAGGAAATATTCAAAAGAATAAAGGCAAGATCCAGAAAGGCTATGGTGATATCAAACAGGATATAAAGGAAGATTAAATGTTAGCTTTGATGAGGGGGGCGGCTGATTTGATTTATCCGGCTTCGATAACTCAATTCTCCTAAAACGGATTTTTGCTCCTCGGCAATGGTCGGTCATTCCACTCGACGCATCGGCTCACGCGTCGTCAAAACTTGTCCGAAATGCGACCCTAAAGGTCTATCCAGGCGCTCCGCATGGCTTGGCCGAAACACATAAAGAGCAACAGAATACCGATTTGCTAGCCTTTCTCGACATCTGAGCGAAGCAGGGTAAGTTACAACGCAGAATTGACTCGTTGATGTTTTTACCGGCTCGGTAACATCCGCAAGAAGCCGCTTCCAGACCGGCAGGTCGAGAATCCTAGCGTCCTCTTGGCGATAACTGATAAGATCTTGACGCGCGCAGCATTGTCGGTAAAGCAAATAAACGGCCGTATTTTTTTTTCGGTTCAAACGACGGCTGAAGGTATAAGCGACGATAAGTCAGCAAAGAGGCATGAATGATGAAGAAAAATAGGGAAGGGGTTGAAATTCGTAAATCGCTAAGAAAAAAAGCGGAATCCATGGTAGCCAGCTTATCAGTGAATGAAGAATCGGCCCGTCCTACCGAAGTTTTGATGCATGAACTCATTATTCATAAGATCGAATTGGAGCTGCAAAATCAAGAGTTACGAAATGCCCGCACCTCACTGGAAGATGCGCTGGATCGATATGTCGATCTCTATGAGTTCGCACCGGTCGCCTACATTACGGTTAACAGGGAAGGTTTGATTAGCGAAATCAACTTGACTGGGGCGGCACTGTTGGGTGTCGATCGCGCTAAACTGATCAATAACCGTTTCTCTAAGTTTGTTTATCCTCAGGACAGTGACCGTTGGTATCGACTGTTTTTGAACTTGATGGAAAAACCTGAAGGGGAAAAGCAAAAATTCGGTTTAACGATGATATGTGCCGATGGAACTCTGTTTTCCGGTTATCTCGACTGTTTACGCCGCGAATCTTTGGATACCTCTCCGATATTGCGGGTCGCTTTGACCGAGATTACTCAACAAAATGCCTCGTTCGAACAGTTCGAATAACCGGCGGGATACCCGATACAAACGGTTAATTCAGCACATCGGTTGATGTGGATGGCTCCACTAGTGAAAAATTAGAGTAACGCATAAGGAATATGCACAAAATAACTTATACAAGTAGTAGGCTTTGTGGCGGTTTGGTAACTCGCTTGACAGGACGCCGTGAACCCAGCACCTAAATCCAGCACCTAAATTCCATAGGTCTTTGGCAATGATTCAAAATCATGGCTTAATTTAGGTGCTGGATGAATTATCCAAGATAGTTAACCATAGCCAATGGACTATGGAATTT
>JAHJSQ010000119.1 GCA_018830325.1 Gammaproteobacteria bacterium | reverse complement strand
GTTAGAGGCTGTGCACAAACTCAACAACAGGCCAAGGAAGTGCCTGGGTTTTAAGACGCCTTACGAGGTGTTCCGGGAACTATCCGGCATGGACGCTGAAATATTGGTGGGTTATGCACTTATTACTTGAATTCACGTTATGAAACGAGTGAGTATTTGCTTTTTAGCATTTTTGACTTTTTGGATGTCCACCTGGATGGTGACCGATATCCATGATTGGTCGCTAGCTGATGCTAATCAGCCTCATCCTGTTTTCTCTGTGCAGCACTCTCACCCTGACTCTGATATTCAAACAGTTACAACAGACGACAATCCGCACTGTGGAGTTTGTAGTTACGACCATGGCGGACACATGGGGCAGACACTGGCTGCACACTCCTTAGTAGCAAAAAGCTTTCCAGCACAAGACACACATCAATTCTCCCTTCAATCCGAATTCTGGTATTCCAGAAAGATATCGCCTAAACTCCGTCCTCCCATTGTCTGAGCGCTTTGGCGTTTGATGGATAACCTTTTTCAGGAGACACGAGCTGTAGCGATTGCTCATATGCAGCGCTAACAAGCTATTCCTGTCATAACGTGTTAGCAAAGCGCTCATTCCGGTCGATGTGCGGAACCCAAGTGAAGCGCATCGTTCACGGTTGATGGTCTCCTTGCCAAATCCTGCCGAGCGGATAGCGCCTGAATAGTAACGCCGCCTTGTCATAGGTGTCTTTAGGTTATTGATACATAAAGTAAAAATAACCCTATGCACGACAATGACAAAATGGGGTGAATTTCTGCCAAGCAACAAAGTTATCCAAACTATCTAACGCCTCCTCTCTTCCATATCGCAGATTTTTATCTGGGATGATCGATGTATTAAAGATTCGGAGGTTCAATGGACCCACACACAAGTAATCGTTGTTTTAAGCAATGCGTGCAAATATTGGCCGGTTTGGCATGCTGTTTAATGCTTTTTCAAACGCGTGCCGCCGCCATCCAGGACACTGGATTAGCTGCGGAAGTCAAACGACGGCCTAACCATCCGCTTGAATTGCGGAATCGCGGAAATTCAGCCGATGAACCGAGTCGACTCCCGGCTGATGCAAGCACACTCCAAGAACCTGTCGGCGTTATGGTTCTGTCGCAAGCACTGGCGCTGGCGCTCACTCGCAACCCACAATTGGCGGCCTTTTCTAATGAAATTCGCGCACGAGAAGCGGCAACCTTGCAGGCCAGCCTGATTCCTAACCCGGTTTTGGGTGTTCAAGCATCCAATTTTGCCAACAATACCTTTTCAGGAGCCGATGCGGATGTGGTGACCTTGCAACTCAGTCAGCTTATTGAATTAGGGGGTAAAAGGGCTGCCCGGACTGAAGCGGCGGCCTTGAATAAGGAATTGGCGGACTGGGATTATGAAACCCAGCGGATTGCCGTTCTGACTCAGGTAACCAAAGATTTTATCGAGGTTTTGGCGGCGCAGCGCCGTTTACAACTAGCACAACAACTGATCGATCTGGCCGACCAAGTGGTTAAATCAGCCACAGCCAGGGTGCAAGCAGGTAGCGTGACGCCATTGGAAGAAACCAAGGCAAAAGTCATGCGTGCTTCAACCAA
Organism: Gammaproteobacteria bacterium; assembly: GCA_018830325.1. Lineage (GTDB taxonomy): Bacteria > Pseudomonadota > Gammaproteobacteria > Methylococcales > Methylomonadaceae > Methylotuvimicrobium. The sequence continues at coordinate 51,756 of JAHJSQ010000119.1, read as the reverse complement.
AATTGAATGGAACCGCGCACAAAGAGAGCTGCAAGCGAAACGTAAACGCCTGGCCGCCAGTTGGGGCAGTACCGAAGCGCGTTTTGATTCCGTCCAGGGGGAATTGACTTCCGTTCGACAACCCCCGTCCCTGCAACAATTGTTGCAACGTATAAAACTGAATCCGAATTTAGCGCGTTGGGCCACTGAAATCAGTCAACGGCAAGCTTTGGTTCGTGTAGAGGAATCTAAAGTGATTCCAAATATTACCGTGAGTTTAGGCACCAATAAGTATCTCGACGGCGACAACTACAACCTGAATGCCGGAATTTCCATGCCTTTACCCCTGTTTAATCGCAATCAGGGCAATGTTATGGCGGCCGAACGACAGCTGAATAAAGCAAAAGATGAACGCCGGCATGTTGAAGTTCAAATGACTACCGAGCTGAATACCGTTTATCAACAACTTCATGCCGCTTATGCCGAAATTGTCGCATTACAAGAAACCGTCATACCCGGCGCGGAAACGGCTTTTAAGGTCGCCGATCGTGGCTATCGGCTGGGCGAATTCGGTATTCTCGACGTATTGGATGCGCAACGAACATTATTTGGCGTAAAAATACAATATTTACAGTCACTTGCGGATTATCATCTGAATGTTGCCGACATTGAACGATTACTCGGTGGTTCACTGAATCCATCGACCGAAACGAGTAGCGAGTCATTACCATGAAACAAACGATTAAGCGAAACCTGCGGACACAGGTCAAATTGAAAACCCCTCTCTTACCAGCGGTGTTATGGCTATGTTTTTCATTTCAACCGGCTTCTTTTGCTGGCGATCATGAGCATGAAGGCCATGAGGAAACCGCATTAGAATTTTCGGCGGAAGAACTGCAAGAATTTGACATCAAGCTGGCTCAGGCGAAATCCGGAAAAATCAGCAAATCACTGGAATTGACCGGCGAAGTGATTGTCGCGCCGGAGCGTTTGTATCATGTCGTTCCCTGGGTATCCGGCGTGGTGCGCCAGGTTTATAAACATCTCGGTGAACAGGTAAAAAACGGCGATCTTTTGGCCATTTTGTCAAGCCGTGAACTTGCCGCCGCTAAAGCGCAGTACGTTACCGCTGACAGTTTATTACGATTGGCGGACACCAATCTACAACGGGAAACAAAGCTGTATAAAGAAAATATCACCGCGAAACGAAATTATCTTAAAGCCAAACAAGAACAGGCGGAAATGTCGATCAAGCGGAAGGCGGCAAAACAACAACTGCTGGCGTTAGGCTTGTCTGAAACGTCAATCAGCGCTGTTTTACAGGATGTGAATAAAGATCTAACCCGCTATGAATTACGCGCGCCCGCGGACGGCGTCATCATCGACAAACATGCTGTTTACGGTGAATTGATTACAACCGATACCCGTAGTTTTACCATTGCCGATTTATCTGAAATTTGGGTCAATCTGACCGTCTATCAAAAGGATTTGGCTTTGATTCATTTGGGCCAACCGGTACGGGTCGGCAGTCGTTTTGGAGGGGCTGAAACAGAAGCGGCCGCAGTCGGCACCCTAAGCTGGATGAGTCCGACCCTTGATGAAAAAACCCGGAGCGCAACAGCCCGCGTGGTGTTGGAAAATGCGGACGGACGCTGGCGTCCGGGCATGTTTGTCAGCGGCAATGTCGTTATAGCAGAGCACGATGCCGCGCTGGTTATCCCTTTATCGGCCTTACAAACCCTGGAAGGAAAAACAGTGGTTTTTGTCCGGCATGAAGACGGGGATTTTGAACCCCAGCCGGTTCAGACCGGGCGTAGAGATTTTAAAAATGTGGAAATTCTCCAAGGTTTAAAGCCTGGCCAAACTTACGTCAGCCAGAATGCCTTTTCCTTGAAAGCACAGTTGCAAAAAGGAGAGTTTGGCGAAGGACATCATCATTGATTTCGAGTGTACAAACAAATGTAGGATGCGCTGAGGCACGAAGCGCATCAGATAGAAGCACATCACAGGTGCGCTTCCTATCGTCAGCTCATCCTATTATGGAGAATTTATGATCAATCAAATAATTAATTTATCTTTACGCAGCCGCCTGTTGATGCTTGTGCTTGGCATTCTGGTCATCGCAGCGGGCTATCGCAGTTACCAAAAGTTGCCGGTCGATGCTTTTCCGGATGTCTCACCCAATCTGGTGCAAGTATTCACCATAACTGAAGGACTGGCGCCTGAAGAAATTGAAATGTACGTGACCTATCCGGTTGAAGCGGCGATGACCGGATTACCCGGTATAGAAAAGATTCGTTCAGTGTCCAATTTTGGCTTGTCGGTGGTCAATATTTATTTTCTGGACGATATAGACATTTATTTTGCCCGGCAAGTGGTCGGCGAACGCTTGCAGGAAGCGCGTGACCAGATTCCGGCCAGTTTTGGCGAACCGGCGATGGGACCGATCTCAACCGGTATGGGATTGGTGCTTTTTTATTATCTCAAGGATGAGTCGCACAAGTATTCACTGGAGGAATTGCGCACCATGCAGGACTGGATCGTTAAATTCAATCTGCAAACGGTACGGGGCGTGACCGAGGTTCTGGGTATCGGCGGTTTTGAAAAACAATTCCATGTCGTGGTTCAGCAGAATGCTTTGCTGCGCTACAACATTTCAATGGATGAATTGATTGGACGTGTTCGCGCCAATAATCTTAATGTCGGCGCGCAATACCTGGAAAAAAACAATGAACAGTTCATTATTCGTTCCGTGGGCTTGGCTAAAGGCATTACGGATATTGAAAATATTGTGGTTAAAACCGTGGATGGCCGTCCCGTCTATTTATCGGAACTGGCTGAAATAAAAATTGGCGGCGCGATCCGGCGCGGACTACAGACCCGAAATGGCGAGGGTGAAGTGGTTGCCGGCATGGTCATTAAATTGTTTGGCACCAATGCCTCTACGGTGATTGAACGGGTTGAACAAAAAATTCAGGACATCAATAAAACCTTGCCGGAAGGCGTCAGTATTGTGCCTTATTATCAGCAGAAAGATATTGTTGAAGCGGCCGTCAACACGGTCAGCAGTGCGTTGGTGCAAGGCATTATTCTGGTGACTCTGGTATTACTGGTGTTTATGGGCGGTTTTCGCCCCAGCCTGGTGGTGGCGCTTTCGATACCTTTTTCGGTGATGTTTGCTTTTATCGCCATGGGCTTACTGGGTATGTCGGCTAATTTAATGTCGTTAGGCGGGTTGGCGATTGCCATCGGTATGATGGTCGATGGCACCATCGTGATGGTCGAAAATGTAGACCGTATGTTAAGAGAATCCAATCACGATGAGTCACGTTTACATGTTGTCGGTAGAGCCTGCCGCGAAGTGGGAAAGCCGATTTTGTTTGCCATTGCCATTATTATTATCGTGTTTTTACCACTATTTACCTTAGAAGGGGTGGAAGGCAAAACCTTTAGGCCGTTAGCCTATACCGTGGCATTGGCGATGTTGGGTTCATTGGTGTATGCGCTTTTTATTGCACCGGTTTTATCCGATGTACTCATGAGACGCGCATCCGTACAGGCTGATGGCAAAATCAGCCTGGATGAGCGCATCCTCAATGCCTTGCTGAAACCTTATCGACCTTTGGTTGAATACTTCGTCAACCATCGTAAGGTTGCGATTTTCCTGTCTGGCGGACTTTTGTTGCTGGGGATGGCGGTATTTCCTTTTCTGGGTTCTGAATTCACGCCAAAGTTGCAGGAAGGCACCATCGTTGTGCGCTTGACCATGGCGCCGTCAATCTCCATTAATGAAAGTAAACGAAATGCATTGATTGTGGAAAGACGCTTATTGAAAATTCCTGAGGTGATTGAAGTCACCAGCCGAATTGGGCGGGGCGAAGTCGGCGCCCATGCCGACCCGATCAATTCAGCGGAAATGTATATCATCCTTAAAGATAAGAATGAATGGAGAGAGCCAGGGGATCAGGCGCTTATCGAAAAGGAAATCCGTCAAACGGTTGCCGACTTGCCCGGCATTACCGCAAACCTGACCCAACCCATTGAAATGACCGTTGATGAACTATTAGAAGGTGTTAGGGCGGAGCTGGCCGTTAAACTCTTTGGCGATGACTTACAGCAACTAAAAAGCAAAGCGGATGAAATCGCTGCCGTTATCAAAAAAGTTGAGGGTGCCGCCGATGTGCAGGTGGACCAGGTCTCCGGCACACCTCAATTAGTGATTACGCCGGATCGCCAAGCCATTGCCCGCTATGGTCTTAATTTAATTGATGTTCAAGACGTCATTAAAAGTGCAATTGGTGGCACGACGGCAGGACAAGTATTTGAGGGTATTCGACGCTTTGATATTCTGGTGCGTTACCAAAAGCAGGATAGGGATAATATCGAAGCGATTCGTAATTTACTGATCAGTGGGCCGGATGGAATCAAAGTCCCATTAGCTCAAATTGCAAGTATTGAAGAAATTGTAGGGCCGAGACAAATCACCCGGGAAAACAACCAGCGTTTTATCAGCATTCAAGCGAATGTCATTGATCGGGATATTGTGTCTTTTGTTGAAGAGGCACAGCAAGTGATTGATAGTCAAATAAAACTGCCTCCCGGTTATTTTAACACCTGGGGAGGACAGTTCCGCTTGCAGCAGGAAGCGAATAAACGTCTGGCCATTGTGATTCCGGTGACTTTAGTGATTATTTCACTGCTGCTATACAGTAGTTTTGGCTCGGTTAAAAACGCCGCCCTGATCTTATTGAATATTCCATTGGCATTAGTCGGCGGTGTGATTGCCTTGTGGATCAGCGGACAAAATCTTTCCGTTCCTGCATCGGTCGGGTTTATCGCGCTGTTCGGCATTGCCCTGGAAAACGGCATGGTGCTGGTGACTTATCTGAACCAATTGATCCGGGATGGCGTGGCGATTGATGAAGCGTCTGTTCAGGGGGCGTGTTTGAGAGTCAGACCGGTGTTAATGACGGCTGTCACCACCGCATTGGGACTGATTCCGTTATTGCTGGCATCCGGCACAGGCTCCGAGGTGCAAAAACCTTTAGCCACCGTTGTGGTTGGCGGGCTTGTGACTTCAACATTACTGACCTTGTTAGTTATACCGGCATTGTATAAATGGTTTGTAACAGAAGGCAGGCAAGCAAAATAGTCAATATTGCCCGAATCTGGTACTGTTTGATTCAGGCAATCATCCATTTTTAAATCAGTAAACTATGAGTAAGTATTATGAAACAAGTGATTGCCTATATAAAACCCCATAAACTTGAGAATGTCATGCTGGCATTACATAAAATCGAAGGACTAACAGGAATCAGCGTGCTAAAAATGCAAGGCTGTGGACGTAGTCGTAAAGAAACTTCAGATGCCATCTTTGATGAAGAAACATATGGCTTGGTTCCCCGCTTAAAACTGGAAATAGCCTGTTGCGGCGATCGAGTCGAACAGGTCATTGCCGCGATACAGGAAAGTGCGCATACGGGGCTCGGGGGCGATGGAAAAATTTATCTACTCCCCGTACTGGATGCGGTTCGGATTAGTACGGGTGATACCGGTGAAATGGCGATTTAATCTTTTTGAGGTCTTAGCATTATGAGCACGTCGAATCAATTGGAACCCCCCTGTTGTTGTCATAACGAGCCAACCGAGAATCAACCGCCCGCATCTATGCCTACTCATGGCATGATCTTCAAAATTGAAGGGCTCGACTGTGTTGAGGAAGTGACGATTTTAAAATCAGAAATCGGCCCTTTAGTGGGTGGCGCAGACAACTTGGCTTTTGATGTGATTAATGGCCGGATGACGATTCTTAGCGATACTAAACGGGTGCCAGAAAAGGCTATCGTCAAGGCGGTTGCTGCAACCGGAATGAAAGCCACACGCTGGAAACCGGGACAAACGGCAACCGATGTCAAGCAACGGCAACGATCACAGACCTTTTACGCAACCGTCAGTGGTTTGTGCATTGTTATAGGGATATTGATGCATATTGTCATTGCCGGTGGTTTTAGCGATATTCAACAATTATGGCTAGTCCCTGAGACTTGGACTTATTCCTGGCAGGACTTGGCCTTATATCTTAAAAGCCTGTTATATGCCCATAGTTCACAAACCATGCCGTTCCCCGAAAAGGCAGCTTATGGTCTGGCTATTATTTTTGGCGTTCGTCATGTGATTGTAAAAGCCTTTTATGCGTTAAAACGGCTCCGTGCCGATATGAACTTATTGATGCTGGTCGCCATTATTGGCGCCATGTTCATTAATGAATGGTTTGAAGCGGCAGCGGTCAGTTTTTTATTTTCTTTATCTTTAGCCATTGAAAGCTGGAGTATCGGCCGCGCCCGACAAGCCGTAGAAGCCTTGCTGGATTTAGCGCCTTCCGATGTCACCATCAAGGATATGAATGGGCAGGAGCGTCAGATACCGGCGGCAAGCGTTACGGTCGGTACAACATTTATTGTTAAATCCGGCGATAAAATTCCACTGGACGGTGAAGTGGTAGCCGGTATGGGTTCCGTCAATCAGGCGCCGATTACGGGTGAGAGCGTACCTGTCAGCAAACAAAGCGGTGATGAAGTGTTCGCAGGCAGTATCAACGGCGAAGCCGTGTTAGAAGTCAAAGCGGGCAAACTCGCTTCCGATACCACGCTGGCGCATATTATTCGGATGGTTGAAGAAGCCCATAGTAAACGCGCTGAAGCGGAACAATGGGTAGAGAAATTTGCCCGTATTTACACCCCTATTGTTATGCTATTGGCCTTAGCTGTTTTTGCGATTCCGGTTTTATTTTTTTCGGGAATTTGGCAGCTGTGGCTGTACAAAGCGCTGGTGTTATTGGTGATTGCCTGCCCTTGCGCGCTGGTCATTTCCACTCCGGTCAGTATCGTTGCCGCATTAGCTTGTGCCGCCAGACAGGGTATCCTGGTAAAAGGCGGGATTTACATCGAAGCCCCGGCACACCTTAACGCCATTGCTTTTGATAAAACCGGCACGTTGACGCTTGGAGATCCTGTCGTGACAGGGCTTTATCCTTTCAATCATCATACCCAGGAAGAACTGCTCAGCCGAGCCGCTGCCTTAGAGTCGCGCAGCAACCATCCACTCGCCAAAGCCATTTTAAACTATAGCGAAAGCCAGGGCATTCAAATCGCCAATGCGGATAATGTAAGCGTTTTGCCGGGTAAAGGGGTAACGGGTTTATTTAACGACACGGATTTCTGGCTGGGTTCCAGGCGTTATCTGTTGGAACGCGGGCAGGAAACTGAGGAAATCAGTGAACAGGCAAAGACATTGGAAAAGACCGGACAAACCGTGATCGCCATCGGCAATGATCAACATGTCTGTGGTCTCATTGCCGTCTCTGATCAACCGCGGCCTCACATCCAATCGATTTTACAATCCCTGAAGCACTGCGGCATAAAACATCTAGCGATGCTGACCGGCGATAATCAGGTCACGGCTGAAAATATCGCCCGGCAAATCGGACTGAATGAAGTTCACGCGGAATTACTGCCTGCGGACAAAGTGAAAAAAGTCAGTCAATTGGTCGAGCAATACGGAAATGTCGCCATGATCGGCGATGGTATCAATGACGCCCCGGCATTGGCCAGAGCCAGCCTGGGCATTGCCATGGGCGTGATGGGCTCGGATGCGGCCATAGAAACAGCGGATATTGCCTTGATGGGTGATGATCTATCCAAATTACCCTGGCTAATCAAGCATTCAAAAAGAACGTTGCGAATTATCCGGCAAAATATTGTTTTTGCACTGTCGCTGAAAGCTGCTTTTGCAATATTAGCCTTCGCCGGAGTCGCTACATTATGGCAAGCCATTGCAGCGGATATGGGGGCCTCTTTATTGGTGGTGGCCAATGGACTCAGATTACTAAAACCAAAAGATGCTAAACCAATGTTTCTTAATTGAGAAACCGTTATTTTTCTCAGAACAACAGTTCGGTCTATGCCAAATTTCAAATGGCTGACATAAAATAGTCGGTCAAGTGATCTTCAAAAAATCTGTTCACCGGATTCCGCACTATATTCTATTTTGTCAAGTTGGGGTATGCCTTAAAATGACAGTTCAGGCGTATCGGCCCTCGATGCTCGATATCACTAACCAACTGGAGCGCATCCTTGGATCGTCTAACCCTCGAACGTCGACAGGTTTGGATTTATCTGTCAACCATCATCGGCGGCTTGCTGGTGGGCAGCACTTGGCCCGACATTACCCACCTCTTTGAAAAACTGCTATGGCCGGCGTTGGTGCTTCTATTATATACAACCTTTGTACAAGTGCCGTTGCTCCATCTGCGTGAAGCTTTTCGCGATCGGCGATTTGTTGCCGCGATACTAGCCGGCAATTTCATTGCCTTGCCTCTGCTGAGTTGGACACTCCTGCAATGGCTACCTGTCGACCCGGTTGTGCGTCTTGGCGTACTGTTGGTATTGTTGGTGCCCTGCACCGACTGGTTCATTACCTTCAGTCAACTGGGCGCTGGGAACGTGCCTCGAGCCATCGCAGTGACGCCACTTAACCTGCTGTTGGAACTCCTGCTTCTGCCAGTCTGCCTATGGCTCATGCTCGACACCAAACTGGCCGCACCCCTTAGCTTCACCGAAATATGGCCCGCGCTGCTCGTTGTCATCGTGCCGATGATCGCAGCAGCCGTGTCGGAGCGTTGGTTTGAGGCTCAACCGACACGGGAAAAGCTGCGTGATCGGTTGGCCTGGTGGCCGGTGCCACTATTGGCTCTAGTCGTCTTCCTGATCGCCGGAGCGCAAATCAGTGCGGTGCGGAATGCACTGAGTCTTTTCCCAGTCGTCGTACCGTTGTTCGTGGCATTTCTGGTGTTGGCCGCTCTGATCGCCAAAGGGCTGGCGAGATTGATGGCGCTGCCGACCGATCAAGGGCGAACACTGGCATTCAGCCTGGGCACCCGCAATTCGTTTGTCGTCCTTCCTTTTGCGTTTTCTTTGCCGGATGGCTGGGAAGTGGCGGCAGTGGTAATTGTCTTACAGTCTCTGGTCGAACTCTTCGGAATGGTGTTCTATCTGTGGTGGATACCACGCAAGCTCTTTCGATAGACGCCTCGGAACAACGGACAGTCGTCTGTCTGGATCGGACACGCTATGCTTAGCATACGATTTTTTCCGGATTCTGTGGGCTTGACTAGTAGATTAAAGGAGCCAAAGCCGTTCAGGGGGAATCCGTACAGCATCCATACGCAAGATGCTTGACTGGAAAATAAGCCATCGGCAATAGACTTAACGGGCTAAAATTTGGCTACTGCTATACGGTGACACCATGTAAATAGCGTTTAGGAGTAAAGCAGAGAAAAATTTAAAGGTCGCTACATAGTCCGTTGCCGTCACTCGGGATCAAAGTGTCAAAGTCTTCTTTTGGCCGTTCCCTTCCTTTAGAGTGTGTAAAATATCGGTCTGCATTCTATTAAAATGAAGCATACCTGATTAGGATGTTACTCATTTACGAAGGAATCCTTACGGTCCTCCAAACTATCCTTCACCCTTCGACAGGGCTCTCCTGAGCGTAGCCGAAGGGCTCAGGGCGAACGGTAGTTTGAGGCTCTCAACTGCTCTTTTTAGGTTAAAACACCATTCACTAGGAGTTGCTGATGAATTATTTGGATATGTTATCCGTGGCTTTGGAAGAAGCCCGTGCGGGATTTGATGAAGGCGGCGTTCCGGTTGGTGCGGCATTATTCGATTGCGAAGGCCGTGTGCTTGGACGGGGGCGTAATCGGCGAGTTCAAGACGGCGACCCATCGATACATGGCGAAACCGACGCATTTCGTAAAGCGGGGCGGCAAACGAACTACCGCGATAAAATTCTCGTGACGACCTTAGCTCCTTGTTGGTATTGCTCCGGATTGATTCGACAGTTTAATATCGGCACCGTTGTTGTCGGCGAATCGGTCAATTTTTCAGGGCATTTGGATTGGCTCAGGGAGGCAGGAGTCAATGTCATCGAGTTGCACGATGCCGATTGTATTGAGCTAATGCGCCGTTTTATCGAGCAATCGCCGCATATCTGGTTTGAAGATATCGGCGAATACGTTGGTGCTTAATCCTAAATCCGGCGGCTTAACCTTTCTGCCTGGAATAGATCAAGCAGATATAAATAAAAAACTGCGTACCGAAAATTAGATTGGCCATCAATAAATGAATCGGTTGCGCGGCTGCGGGGAAACCGAGCCTGTCGAGGCTGACACCGGCAAGAATTGCGGTGACGACCATGGCGGTCAAGGCTATGCCGAGGGTATGTAATAATCTATTTTGAGCAGGCGAGCGATACAGTTTCCAGGCCAACCATAGGTTTGTGAACAAGATAATCGACGAAAACGAGCGGTGCACATAAAAAATGATGGGTAGGTCATCGCGCCAATATTGACGGTCGATATAGGCATGTTCGTTAGCAATTAGATCGACGGCTTCTCGAACTTGCGTGCCCATCGCGACTTGAATCAAGGTCATGGCCAATGCAGCGGTCAACACGCCCTTAAAAACACGGGGCAACGACTGTGTATCAAGGCTTTGAAAAAACTCCCGCTGCGATCTTGCTATGACGTAAATTAACAAGGCAACAATGAACAAAGCCAATAGCATATGCAAGGTTATCATCAGCGGCTTTAGATTGCTGGCGACAACCACGGAACCTAGCCAAGCTTGAAAGCCGACGATAAAAACCACCGCCAAGCAAAGATAAAATACCGTCTTGTCCGACTTGAGATAAATACGGGACGACCAGGCGGTCAGTAAAATCAGAATTCCAATGCTGGCGCCGGTTAAGCGATTTAGATACTCGGTCCAAGTTTTGACCGGATTGAAATCGGTGTTTTGATAACCGCGTTCGGCATAGATTGTTTTGTAATCCGGCGGAAGCTGAGAAACGTCGGTTGGCGGAATCAATTTGTCGAAGCAGGTCGGCCAATCAGGGCAACCCATTCCGGCTCCGGATGCGCGAACGATGCCGCCGACCAGGATCAAGAAGTAAACAGCGAAAATGGTAATGGTTCCGATGCGTCTGAACCTGAGTGCGGCTTCAATATCAATCATTGGTGTGATCTGTATTTTTTTGAGAGGATATCGGTGAATGCGGATTTTGCATTACGCTAGGGAGGGCCTGTAGTAGAGCGATTCGGGAGCGAACATCAGGAGAACATAGACTGTGCAATTTCTATTTCTTCGGATAATCCTTCTATTTCCAGAATTTCAGCATCGGAAGACAGACCCAGCTTGGCAAATGCCGGCACGGTAGACCAGTCAACCCGTGTTGCAGGATGATCGGTCCCGGCTATGCTTTGTAAAAAAGCCACTTGTACAAGATCAACATAATCGGCTTTTTCACCCGAGTCATAGCCAAAGTTAACGTATTGATACGGAACGGCTTTTAACTCATCGGGAAAGGTCCATGTATCCATAATGATTTTTCCAACGGCCGGATGGGCTTTTTCCAGCAATTTTTCAAGACGTGAAGGGCTATCTCTGAATTCCGGAATATCTTCTACCAGCATCAAAATTGGCAATTTGCCAATTTGGTGAATGAGCCCTGCTAGCATGGCTTCATCGGGATTTAGATGCCGGGTGCATGTTGCCAATGCTCTACTGATGGCCGAGACATTGACACTTTGTTCCCAGGACTGTCTGAAGTAATGCTCAAGCACTGTTGAAGTCGGGCTGAACATTTGTTGCATTACCAGGCTGCTTATCAATGAGCTAATGGTTTTAAGCCCTAGACGCGTGACCGCCATTTGAATGCTCTTGATCTCGTTGACTCCGCGATATAAAGGGCTGTTAGAGACTTGAATCAAGCGCGTAGACAAGGCTGCGTCGGTGACAATCATGTCTGCTAATTGCTGTGCCGTTGCTTCGCCTTTAGCTACTGCGTCGCGAACCTTTAACGCAATGTCAGGGAGAGTTGGCAATATCAGGCGATTGGCATCCAGTTCTTTTTGAACATGGTCAAGAAAAGCCTGGACTGATTTAAATTGCATTCGAGTTCAAGTTCCCATCAAAGATTTACAGTTTAAATTCAAATAGCTGTCCAAGTAGGAAAGCAGCCGTCAAGCCTAAGTTTTCGAAAAAAACATTTTTAGCTAAGGATTTCGTGAAAAATAACTTCCTGGAGCTATGAGTTTTGTAGCGGGTTCGGTAGCTCGCTTTACAGGACTCCGTGAACCCAGCACCTAAATTATCTAAGATAGTTAACCATAGCCAATGGGCTATGGAATTTAGGTGCTGGGTGAATACGTCCGTGTAGGTTTCACGGCGGCGACTGATTGCCATGGATGGCATGAATGCAGATTTTGCAGGAACAAAAATCTGCCCTGCCACCGACACCTGCCAATCGAGTTACCGAACCTGCTTACCTTGCATTAAAATTTTGAGGCTCTCAACTGCTCTTTTTAGGATAAAGCGCCAGCTATTTACTTAAAATCCATAACCCAGTCATTTTATCCGACATGAAAATCGGTAAATTTCGACATCCAACGTCAAGCATGGACGCGATCGCTCAGCACCAATTCCATAGAATTATAGCGTTATTAGCCTGATTTTGTCCTTAGTCGTTGTATCAAGCATTAAGTTTTCGCTATCGAGTTCGCAATTCGGAAGAACCGCAAGCAGCTTAATGGTATTTCGTTCCTTTTGAGCGCGCAGGATTTTTCCTATCGTTTGACCGCTGCCGTCGAGAATAGCCGTTTTCGGAGGCGGCACTTCCGCGGCAGCGGATTCGGCTAAGAACAGCATTCTTTTCGTTTTTCCAAGATAATGTGTGCGCGCTACGATTTCTTGCCCGGTATAACAACCCTTGTTAAAACTGATGCCGCCTAATTGATCGAGATTCAGCATTTGCGGAATAAATTCTTCGCTAGTTTCCTTATCGACCCACGGTATTCTGTCTTCGATATCGAATAGCCGCCATTGCTCAGGGTTGCTTGCATGGTAGCCTTGTTCTTGGGTAAGCGAGGACCATAGTTCGATGGCTTGTTCCGCCGATTCAACGGCTATATAACGTGATTTCGATGAAGGCAGTTTTATCAAGCGGAAGGGCTCGGCAAGCATGTGAAGTTCATGCTCCGGAACGGGCGAAAAAGAGTTTGACGAGCTTTTGTTAATCCCAACTAGGCAATACTCGTCTCGGCTATCGATCAGCTGCACATCGGCCCGTAAAATATATTTTCGTAGTTTTTCGATGATGCTATCGAGTAATTCGGAAGGCAAGATTAGAAGGAAGCCGTCGTTCGACTTGAATACAAGAAAATTGGCGATAACGCGCCCTTTAACATTGCAAAAGGCTCCGAAACTGCACTTTTGTTCGGTGAGTTCGTCGATATTGCAAGTTACTTGGCCTTGAAGAAATCGGCCTGCATCGGTGCCGGTGACTTTTAACACGGCTAGATCGATAACCGGACAAACCTGCCCGGTTTGTTTGTCTAAATCGTCGATTTTTTCTATGTTGGCAGTCTCGGTATTAATTCGAGTCTGCTGTTCAATAAGAAAGGATTTCCAAGCTTGATTCATGAATTATCGCTAGAGTTAATTGAAAGTTTCCGATTATATACTTCGCGCGGTCACATTTGCGATTTTCTGACGCGCTCTTTTGTCCGATAGCGGCGTTACGAAAACAGTTACATAGCTTGCTATGCGCCTGTTTTCGTGCCTTGCTACCGAACAAAATAGCATTGCCATAAAAGCCGCAAACATGACCGCACGAAGTATACTTCTGTCTGTTTAATGCTTGAAAAATATCAAACCATCGTTATTGTATGAAACATTTAGAGTTGGTAACGCTGCAAATCGGAATGTCGAAACGAGAGAAAAAAATTCTATTGCTCATGCACTTGATGTCTTTGCTTGCGATTGCGCTCAGTGCTATCGAGCCTTATGTTCAATGGCTGTTGATTGCGGTTGTTATCTTTAGCGGCATTGTCTCTCGACGCCGCTATTTTATTGGCGATACCGAACGCTTGCTTAGATATTCCGAAGATTACGGCTGGCAGCTTTTCACAGGGGATAGCTTCGCTCAAATTCGGATTCTCGGATCAACGGTCTTGACGCCGCTTGCGATTTTTTTTCATTATGAATTGCAAGGTAAAAACCATTACCAGGTCATTTTTAACGATGTCATGGACGAAATCGATTTTCGAAGACTAACCGTATATCTAAAAATAACCGTTTCAACAGAAGAGTAGGAAATCGGTTTTTATGCGGCATTTTTTTTGGTTCGCTCCTGCTTTAAGGCTTACCGCTTAAATATCCGGCGAATGTTGTTTCATCAATCCGTCCGGGAATTGTATAATTACGAGTTTTTTATCATCAAAGCAACTATCCCAATTGCTTAAACACTTCAGAGACCTCTATGGCGCTATATTGCGGAATCGTCGGATTGCCTAATGTCGGTAAATCAACTTTATTCAATGCTTTAACCAAGGCGGAAATCGCCGCCGAAAACTACCCTTTTTGTACTATCGATCCCAATGTCGGTGTTGTTGCCGTGCCAGACCCGAGGTTGGATAAACTCGCTGAAATCGTCAAGCCTCAACGTGTACTGCCAACCACGATTGAATTCGTCGATATCGCCGGATTGGTTGCCGGTGCTTCGAAAGGCGAGGGGCTGGGCAATCAATTTCTTGCCAATATTCGCGAAACCGATGCTATCGCACATGTCGTCCGTTGTTTCGAAGACGATAATGTCATTCACGTTGCCGGAAAAATCGATCCGATAGCCGATATCGAAGTCATCAATACCGAATTGGCGCTGGCCGACATGGCGACCGTCGAAAGGGCCTTGCAGCGGGCAGCCAAGGCGTCAAAATCCGGCAACAAAGACGAACTAGCCAGAAAAGCCGTATTGGAAAAAGTTAACGAACATTTGAACACCGGCGAACCGGTTAGGGCGATGGATTTATCCGATGATGATATGGCCCTGATTAAAGACTTGTGTCTGTTAACTGTTAAACCCACGATGTACATCGCCAATGTTCAAGACGACGGTTTTGAAAACAATCCGATATTGGACAAAGTAAAAGCATTCGCCGACAAAGAAGGTGCCATGGTCGTACCGGTATGCGCGGCAATCGAAGCGGAAATCGTGCAGCTTGATGAAGACGAAAAACAAGAATTTCTTGATGATTTAGGGTTGGACGAGCCGGGTTTGAATCGAGTCGTGCGTGCTGGTTACCGGCTGCTTAATTTATCGACGTATTTCACGGCGGGCGTCAAAGAAGTTAGGGCTTGGACTATACACGTCGGCGCCACGGCTCCGCAAGCTGCAGGAGTCATTCATACCGATTTTGAAAAAGGTTTTATCCGCGCCGAAGTTATTTCCTATGAAGACTTCGTTACTTACAAAGGTGAGCAGGGCGCAAAGGATGCCGGTAAATGGCGTCTCGAAGGCAAAGATTATGTCGTTAAAGACGGCGATGTCATGCATTTTCGCTTCAACGTTTGACAAAACAAGAGCGGGTCTCTATAATGCCCGCTCTTTTGCAAGACCTCTTCAATGGCGATGTAGCTCAGCTGGTTAGAGCACGGGATTCATAACCCCGGGGTCGGTGGTTCAAGTCCACCCATCGCCACCATTAAATCAATAAGTTAGTGAACTTTTGATTTTGTTATATTATCAGTTGCAACCGATTTCGCAACGATTCCATTAAGAATTTTTCATGTTCCGCTAGAAGCTAGATTTTTAAATGAGCGTAGCTCGTGACTATCGTACTTCGCACGATTCTTTTTCAAATTTCTGACGCGCTCTTTTGTCCGTCTTCTTCGTTACACAGTATATGTGATTCGCCTATTTGCGAGTCTTGAATACGAACAGAAAGTTCTGTCAGTTGCGTAACTTATTTCATGCCCATCCTTTACTAGCGGCACTTTCATGTGATCAAGCTGATTCGATCATAAGTGAATCTGCTATCGCTTCTCAGTCGAGTAACCGCACCCTCTTCGGAACCGGAATTGTTTTTCATATCGAAAAATGAGATAAAGAGTCCTAATCTACGAACTTTCATAGTAAAAAAACACTCATCTGCATTTTTAGGACTAATGTTTGGAAAATAGGATGAATTTTAGAAAACTCAGCGCAAGACTGTTCCTAGTAATAAGCCTTGGAGTCATGAAAACAATGTTGGCAGGCGAGTTTGTAATCGATGATCGTAGCAGTGGCAATTTGAAATCCAACCTTGGTATGGAGTGGCGACTGGTCAGCGATCAGGTCATGGGTGGAGTTTCCAAGGGAAATCTAAAATTAGATACTCATAAAGGAAGAGATTGCCTACGTATGCAGGGCGATGTTTCAACCGAACAAAATGGTGGCTTTGTGCAAATGGCTTTGTCTGATGAAGACAACTTCGATGCATCGGCCTTTGACGGTATTGTCTTCGAAGTAGCCGGTAATAATGAAGACTACAATATTCATTTTCGCACTTCGGACCTTTGGTTCCCCTGGCAATCTTATCGTGCCGAATTCCATGCGACCGACGAATGGCAAACCGTTCGTATTCCTTTTGCTAATTTTGATGCCTATAAAACATCACAGAAATTTCTTCAACGTAATCTGAAACGTATCGGATTGGTCGCTATTGGCCGAGATTTTAGGTTCGATTTATGTCTCGGTTCTCTACGTTTTTATAGTGTGGATAATTAGGTGTCTGACTCTTTGAGTCGTATCTTAATCGCCAGCCTCTTTGGTATCACTGCCTGCACATATGTCGCACCTCAAACGGTCATAACCATCGCGGATGCTAGAGCGCATAAATCTAACTTCATTGACATTGGTGTGCCAGGTGATTCCGAAGGGGATATTCTGACGTTCGATCAACCCTTACTAGATGAACAAGGTTCGCGGATCGGTAATAATAGCGGCATGTGCATACGCACGCGCGTTGGCCATAGCTTCCAATGTCAATGGACCTTGACCATGAAGAACGGCAGTATTCAGGTGGCTGGGCGTGAATTCGATACAGGAACGTCAGCTATAGCGATTGTTGGCGGTACAGGCCGATATTCGGGCATCAGCGGGCAAATGGAGTCTGTTAACAATGGAGACGGTACTTTCACACAAATTTTGCACTATTGGGTTCGATAACAGCCAATTGTGCTGCTCGGATTTTGTAGTGGTGCAGGCTTGAAAATCTTTTCGGTGAGCATACTTCCCTGTACGCCGAAACATTTCAACCGTGGTCGAAGCAAGCCGAAACCACTTAGGCCAATCCGAAACGTTGGGGACGGGTTAAATAACCCGTCCCGCAGCAAGACTTGCAAAAAATACCGTTAAAGCAACCCTTCCCAAATACTATCCACTTTCTGAATAATTTCCTTGGACATCACGATCGGCCGCCCCCATTCGCGGTTGGTCTCGCCAGGCCATTTGTTCGTCGCGTCGAAGCCTGCCTTCGAGCCCAATCCCGATACCGGCGATGCAAAATCGAGATAATCGATCGGCGTGTTGTCGAGCAGCGTGAAATCTCGGGTTGGATCCATACGCGTGGTCATCGCCCAGATGACATCTTTCCATTCGCGCGGATTGACGTCGTCGTCGACGACGATGACGAATTTTGTGTACATGAATTGGCGTAGGAACGACCAAAGCCCAAGCATGACCCGTTTGGCGTGACCGGGGTATTGTTTTTTGATGCTGATCACGGCTAGACGATAAGAACAACCCTCGGGCGGTAGGTAGAAATCGACGATTTCAGGGAATTGTTTTTGCAAGATCGGCACGAAAACTTCGTTTAATGCCACGCCCAGCACGGCCGGTTCATCGGGCGGTTTGCCGGTGTAGGTGCTGTGGTAAATCGGATCGCGGCGCTGCGTAATTTTTTCGATCGTAAACACCGGAAATTCGTCGACTTCGTTGTAATAGCCGGTATGATCGCCGTAAGGACCTTCGGGTGCGGTTTCGTTAGGATAAATGAAACCTTCCAATACGATTTCGGCGCTGGCCGGTACCTGCAAGTTATTGCATAAGCATTCTGCCAGTTCGGTTTTGCTGCCGCGCAGTAATCCGGCGAAGGCGTATTCGGACAAGCTATCCGGTATCGGTGTGACGGCGCCTAGTATCGTCGCGGGATCCGCGCCTAGCGCGACCGTAACCGGAAACGGCTCGCCGGGGTGAGCCTCTTGCCATTCCTTGAAGTCCAAAGCGCCGCCGCGATGCGCGAGCCAGCGCATGATGACTTTGTTCTTTGCGATGACTTGTTGCCGGTAAATGCCCAGGTTCTGACGTTCCTTGTAGGGTCCTTTGGTTATAACCAATGCCCAAGTGATTAAGGGTGCGGCATCCTCGGGCCAGCAAGTTTGTATCGGATAGTTGCCTAAGTCGATTTCATCGCCTTCGAGCACGACTTCCTGGCAGGGCGGCGATTTAACGATTTTCGGCGCCATGTTCAATACTTGTTTAAATACCGGAATTTTGTCGAGTGCATCGCGAAAACCCTTCGGCGGTTCAGGTTCTTTTAAATAAGCCAAGAGTTTGCCAATTTCGCGCAGGGACTCGACTGAATCGGCGCCCATGCCCATCGCGACTCGGTGCGGCGTGCCGAATAGGTTGCCGAGCAGCGGTATCGAATGACCTTTCGGGCTTTCGAAGAGCAGGGCAGGGCCTTCTTGTTGTAATGTGCGATTACAAATTTCGGTGATTTCGAGCACCGGGTCGGCTGGGTATTGAATTCGCTTCAATTCGCCTTGTTTTTCCAGTTGCGCGATGAAATCACGCAGGTCGTGATACTTCATGCAGCGATTCCGTTGTGTCTGAGCAGTGCATCGATTTCAGGCTCGCGTCCGCGAAATTGGATAAATAATTCCATTGCATCGTCGCTGCCGCCTTGTTCGAGAATGTTGGTCAAAAATGCATGGCCGATGGTTTCATTGAAAATGCCATGTTCTTCAAACATCGAAAAGGCGTCGCTGGATAGGACTTCGGCCCATTTGTAACTGTAATATCCTGCCGCATAGCCCCCCGCGAAGATATGCGAAAAACTGTGCGCAAAGCGGTTAAAAGACGGCGGCGTAACCACGGCGACTTGTTTTCTGACTTGCTCGAGAATTTCGTAGATACGCCCGCCCTTGGCCGGATCGTATTCTTTATGGATTCTCAAGTCGAATAGACTGAATTCGAGTTGCCGAACCATCATCATGCCGGATTGAAAATTTTTCGCGGCGAGCATTTTATCAAATAAGCTGTCCGGCAGTTTTTCACCGGTTTGATAATGTCCTGAAATCAATTCCAGCGCGTCTTTTTCCCAGCACCAGTTTTCCATGAATTGACTCGGCAATTCCACCGCATCCCATTCGACGCCGCTGATGCCGGAAACGCCGAGATGGTCGACCTGAGTCAGCATGTGATGCAGACCGTGTCCGAATTCGTGAAACAGCGTCGTCACTTCGTCGTGGGTCAACAAGGCCGGGTCGTCGCCGGTCGGCGGTGTGAAGTTACAGGTCAGATACGCGACCGGCGTTTGGACTTTGCCTTGGTATTTCTTGCGGCTGACGCAAACGTCCATCCAAGCGCCGCCGCGTTTTTTCGGACGGGCATAGAGATCGGTATAGAATTGGCCGCGAAGTTGTCCGTCGCGGTCGAGAATCTGGTAGAAACGGACGTCTTTGTGCCATCTGTCGAAATGGTCGATTTCGCTGATGTCGAGCCCGTAGAGTTTTTCGACGATTGCGAACAGGCCAGGCAAGACACGGTCGATCGGAAAATAGGTTTTCACTTCTTCTTGTGAAAGTTGATAAAAATGCTGACGCATCTTTTCCGAGTAATAACCGATATCCCAAGGCTGTAAGTCTTTTATTCCATAGTGTTTCGCGGCGAATTCGCGTAGTTCGTATAAATCTTTGCGCGCTTGTCGCCAAGATTTATCGGCCAAATCTTCGAGAAAGCCGATGACTTGGTCGGGACTGTCGGCCATTTTGGTGGTCAGGGATAATTCGGCGTAATTGTTATAACCTAATAGGCGCGCTTGTTCATGGCGCAACGACAGGATTTGCTCCATGACTTGGCTATTGTCCCAGCGTCCCGCGTGCGGTCCGAGATCGGATGCGCGCGTGACGAAGGCTTCGTAATGTTCGCGGCGCAGCGCACGACTGTCGGCATAGGTCATCACGGCTTGGAATGACGGAAATTGCAGTGTAATCATCCAGCCGCTTTGTTGATTGGCCTCGGCGGTTTGTTTGGCTTGCGCCAATGCCGATTTCGGTAGGCCAGCTAGGTCGTCGCTATCGGTGATCAGTTTGCTCCAGGCATTGGTCGCATCCATCAGATTTTCTTCGAAGCGGGAAGTCAGGCTCGACAGTTCTTGACTAATTTCTTTGTAGCGTTGTTTCTTGGCCGGCTCCAGGTCGATGCCGGACAGTTTGAAATCGCGCAAGGCATTGGCGACGATTTTTTTCTGGGCCTTGTCGTGACTTTGAAATTCTTCGCTTTGTGCAATCGCTTGATAGGCTTTGAACAAGGCTTCGTTTTGGCCCATTTCGGTCGAGTAATCGCTGAGCAACGGCAAGCAGGCATTATAAGCCTCACGAAGCGGTTCGCTGTTGACTACCGAATTCATATGGCTGACTGGAGACCAGGCCTTATTTAGCTTGTCTTCGGCGTTTTCGATCGGCTCGATCAAGTTGTCCCAGCTATATTGGTCGGTGGCCTTGAGGTGCCGATCGACCGTCGCGCGCGCGTCTGCCAGTAATTTTTCGATGGCGGGTACGACATGTTCGGGTTTTATTTCGGAGAAATGAGGCAGGGTGTTATCAGTCAGTAATGGGTTATTCATGTGTTTTGGATATCAATCAAGAAAGAATTTGCATCGCTGCATCGATGCGCTGCTGCGCTTTGTGCAGGATATGCAGTGAAAAGTCCGGCGTCAATTTGCCGTTGTTTAATTTCGTGTATGCAGGAATCGAATTGATATAGGGTAGCTCTTTATCATGTTGAATGCCGATATAGCTGTGTAATTTAGCCAGTATGACAATGTCGGTCAGCGTCAGTTTATCGCCGCTGTCATAATACCAGTCTTCGGCATGATGCGGTATTTGCTCGAGTTCTTCGGAAAAACCGAGGGTATGCAAGACTAATTTGCCGATGGGCGCTCTTAAAACTGGGATAGCCTCATCAAGTTCCGATAGATTTTTATAGTGCTCAGGGTGTTGTTCGGCAAAATGAAGCAAAGGGATGATGCCGATATCGCTGATGAGTCCAGCTAACAAGGCATCCTCGGCATTCACTTTACCGCTCTCCTGAGCCAATATAAAACTCAGGCTCGAAACGTAAAGGCTGTTTTTCCAAAGCGATTGCATGGTGCTGAGTAAGTATTTGTTTTGACATCGAAACATTTGTTTGAGTCCGATGCCCATCACTAATTGCCGAGTGGCGTTTAAGCCAAGGCGGGTGACCGCTTCCTGGCAATTGGTTACCGGCGAAATTGGAGAGTAAAGAGGGCTGTTGGCGATCTGGACTAGCTTGGTGGCGATTGGGGGGTCGATTTGAATAATTTTGGCGGCTTCGCGGACATCAATCTCGAATTCCATCGCTTGTTTGAGTTTTAGAGCGACTGCTGGCAAAGATGGTAAAGTTAGCTTGTTTTCGCGATAAATCCGGCAAAAATCGCTAAAAAAACCGTTATCTTCGATTTGTTTAGGCAGGTCGATATCGATCAGTTCTAATTGCGTTGCATCCGCTTTACTTTGTTCTGTCCACAAATTAATGAGCTCTGCTGAGATTTCAATGATCTCAACATCGGTTTTGGCGAGTGCCGTAGCACCAATAATTTTGCCGCTGTTAATCGGTAAATGCGACAGCGGCGAATCGGCGCTCATTTGATAGATGCTATCGCAGTTCGGCGTCAATTCGAGTGTTCCTTTGTGCAAATAAAACACTTTGCCTTTATTGTTTTGGCCTCTAACGAAAATCGTATCGCCAGCCCGATAACAGTTTGTCCGTTGCTGCAAAAGATCGATTGCCGCATCGTCAAGGTTTCTTATCGGTACGAATTGTTTTAGTATTTCGACTGGCTGTTTTATGCGAATTGTCTTGAAAGGTTTGTCGCAGGATAAAATAGGGGCAGCCGTAACTGGATGATTATCAGAATGTTCCTGTGGATCGTTTTTAGATTCGTGGGGCTCGGACGTAAAATGCTCGATTATATGTGAAAACCAATTGGACATACGTCAAGCCATGAAAAATTTCATTGTTTCGCTAATTTGCTGCTTCGCGTCTTGTAATATTTGCAATGATTGTTCCGGAGTCAATAATTGCGCATCCAGCTTTTGAAATGCCGGCAAAATATTGATTAACGGCAGTTCAACCCTTTGCTCATGCTGCGTCAATAAGAAATGGAATTTAGCGAGCAAAACAATATCGCTTAGTTGTAAAGTCTCGCCGGAGTGATCGAACCAGTTGCTTACTTTTACCGGAACTGCTTTGAGATTATCAGGAAACTCCCATCTTTCCAAGGTGATCGTGCCAATTTGGCCTTGCAATGACTTAATGCATTGGTCAAGTTCGCTCAGCGTGAACGCGTTTTCCGATAATTGGTCGGCAAACATTAGCATGGGTAGGGTTCCGATATTATGCAGAAGCCCGGCCAGCAAAGCTTCTTCCGGGTTGGTTTGACGAGTCAAGTTCGCCAGTGTATAGCTAATGCACGAAACCTTAATACTCTGAGTCCAATTTTCCTGAATACGCTTCTTGATTGTTGGTTTATCGCTCTTTATTAGGCTTTTCATGCTGATCGCTGTCACCAGGTTCATGGTATTTTTAAGCCCCAATCGATTAACCGCATCATGACAGTTGGAAATTGGGTTTAATGTTCGATATATCGGGCTATTGACGATTTGAATTAATTTTGCCGCGATAACCGGATCCATGTTGACGATCTTGACGACTTCGGCAATGCCGATGTCGTGCATTGCCGATCGCCTCAGCTTTAAAGCAACGTCGGGAAAGCTGGGAATTTTTAAATCGTGTTGCTGAAAATGCTCGTAAAATCGAAGGAAAAATGGATTATTTTGCAGCGAATCCGAGGCAAGTAGCGGGTCATTTAGCGGGTTAATCGGGTTACGGTTAAGTAGTAATACGGTTTTTGGAATATAGATGACCGTAACATTCGATTTGGCGATGGCGGTAAACTGGTGGAATTCCCCGCTCGATAATGGAAACAATGCTTTTAGCGTGGCTTCGTTAATTTCTTGCCCAATACCGCTGGCCGTTTCTAAATACACCGTACCTTTGCACAGATAAACGAGTGCATCGACCTCGGTACCGCGAATGAAAAGGGCAGACCCAGGGGTAAAATTTTCGGTGCGAATTTTTAAAGCCTGTATCTCTTCTTCGGTTAACAGTTGCCCTAAAGGCATTAACCGTTTAAGAAATTTAACCGAGATTTTAACCGGTTTAATGTTGTTGTTCGATTGCTTGGTTCCTGAAAGTTGTCTTTCAGCCGTTATCGATTGTTCCCTTTTGGGAGCTTGCTTAGGCTTAGGCTTTGGAGTAGGTTTTTTTTTAAATAGATTCAGTAGCATAGTATCTATATTGCGAAAGCTCGCTTGGCTTCGTTAATTTTAGTTTGCGCGTCATGAAGAATATGTAACGAGTTTTCCGGCGAGAGTTGGATGAAATCTAGTTTGCTTGCCGCCGGTATGGAGGTTATTTCCGGCAAACTAGCCATCTCCGGTGTGCCGATTTTACTATGCAGTCTTGATAATACGACGATATCGATTAGAGAAATCTGATTGCCGCGATGTTGGTACCAATCATCGGCATACAAAGGTATTTCGTAGAGTTCTTTGGGAAAACCCCATTCTCGCAAGATATAGGCGCTGACGGGGCCTCTTATAAAGGGGATGACACGCTCAAGCGACTCTTCCTTGTAGTAATCCTCCGGAAGGTTAGCGGCAAAATTCAAGAAAGGAACAATCCCTATATCGCAAACTAAGCCCCCGAGTAACGCTTCTTCCGGATTGACTTTTTTGGTTTCGCTAGCTAAGACGTAGCAAATACAGGAGATATAGATGCTTTGCCTCCAAACCCGATCCAGTATTTTTTTGATCAGTGGATTCTGAGAATGAAATATTTGTTTAAGACTGAGAGAAATCACTAAATTTTGGGTTGCCTTTAAACCGATTCTATTGACTGCTTCGAAGCATGTTTTAGCCGGAATGGCGGTTAAATATAACGGGCAGTTTGCAACTTGAATCAATTTTGCCGCAATAACCGGATCCAACTGGATTATTCTAACGGCTTCGGCCACGCCAATGTCGGCTTGAATTGCTTTGTGCAGTTTAAAAGCAATCTCCGGCAGCGACGGCACGTCCATTTTTTCTTCTAGGTAATACTGTGAAAAAGCTTGCAATAAACGGTTATCGGTTAATTCTTTCGGTATGTTAAGCGGAGCGGGGTGATGGGAAGAGGGCGGCAGCGCGCACATGATTTTATGCGAAACCCTCAATAGACTTACGTCGGTTTTTGCGATAACGTTCAAGGCGTGTTTGATACCGCTACAGAGGGGAAATTTAGCGCGTGCGGTATTAGCTTCGACTTCATAATTTTTTCCGGCACTGTCGGAAATAATGACCGTTCCCTTCAATAAAAAATAAGCGGAGTCGTTTTGTTCGCCCTGATTGAACAAAATAGTGTTGGCGGGAAAAACCTCAGAGTACCGGTCGGTTGCGAAAGACTCCAGCATTTCTTCATTTAAACTCCGAATGGGAATCAACGTTTTCAGCGTTTCAACCGTTATCGAATCAGGGTTAATGCTGCAGGCGGAACCTTGTTTGTTATCCTTGAAAAAAAAATTCAATAAAGACATGCTGATTCCGTAAAAAACATTCGCCAAAAGTAAAAATTGGAATACCGATTCGACTGTTAGTCTAAACTGCATTCGAGTATAGCAGAAACTGCGTTCGCTTAATGACACTTACTGATGATTAAGGACAAAATGAATAAACTTAAATTCAGATTGCAACCCAACTTAACAAACGAAGCAATGCCATTTGCTCCTGATGAACAATCTTTTGCGAAATGGCTGGATTTATTATCTTCTAAAAATGGTTACGAGATTTGTCGTGAACTGGCTTCGGCTTTTCATGCTATGAATAGCATGGATGTCAGTCCTCGATTTCGCTTTACATGTTTGTATCAAGCAATTCCGCTGGTTAATGAAGTTACCGAGAGGCTTGAAAGCGTGTATTTAGATAGCGGCTTTCCCTTATCTGAAGAAGAAACTTCGAATGTCGAAATTTTAGTTTGGGTTTACACGCAATTGACGATGAGTTTTTCGGATTTGAGTCATCAGCTAGAATCGATAGATACCAATTGGAGCAAGCAGGAGCAAGCACAAATATTATTTTCGGCAATGTATGCCGCGAGTCAAGTTTTACTGCATATAAGCCAAGTCTATGCTAGCGTTCAGAAAGGCTTTTGGTTAAATTGTTACCGTAATTACATGAGAGCGGAAACCCTTGAGCTTTTAAATATTCCAGTGAATATGAATCATGTTAAGCATAAAACAATTGCTAGCGTCTTCAAGCAAATGCTGGTTTTTTCATGCTGTGATACCGATTGTTTTAGAGTTCGTGAAATGAATACGCTTTTCAATCTGTTAGAAGAGTGTGTTGAGACTATCAGATTAACTAACGCTGTTGCGCCTGGGGCGATACAGGGTGTTTTTCAGTTTAATTTGGATATTGATGAAGCGCCGACCAAATGCATGCCTCCCCTAACCGAACCACAAAACAATACTCGTTATATAGCTACACTGCCGGTCGTTAATTTTCTCATTACCGCCTCTCAAAAAAGAAGAAAGGATCAAAAATCGGATTATCGCTTTATCGACAAGGACTTGCTTTTCAGAGTGGCGGAAGTATTGACCAAAAAGCGTATCAGAAAATACACTCGTATCGTATCGACAGATAATGCTAGGGGCTATATCGGCTTTAAGCCAATCGTCAGTATGCTCGCAAAAATACAGGGTGTCGACAATGAAACGATTAAAGTGAAGTCTGCGCATGATCCAAGGATTGCCGGAAGTTGGCAAGTACCGGATTTAGACTTAGTTCCGGAAGGCGATGAAATTGCTTATAACCTAAACCAGAAAAAAAACGGGCATTTGGCTATCGATCCGAAAGCAGCCAAAATCCATAAACTCGGCGCACTGGCTTCAAGCAGTAATAAAATCTGGTCACAACCTGAACCGATTGAGTTACTCAATAAAATTCCATTCGGCGATTTTGTGATCTTGAATAACAGCATTAAAGGCTATGCCTTGATTTGGAATTCGGAAGACCAAAGAATCAAAGTTGGCGAGTTGTTTGCGGTTCAACAACAAGAGTTTAAAGAATTGGAAATCGGTCAGATCCGAAGAATCAGTCGACTTGAAGACGAGGGGTTGATTCTGGGTATTGAGCTGATGGGAATGCGTTCTGAATTGGTTTGGATCATTTTACTTGATATTAATAAGCAACAAGGACAGATGGCGATTTATATTCCTGCCGATTCGATTTTACATCAGCCGGAGAGTATTGTTGTAGATACACATTGCTTAAAACCGGGGCAGACGATTCAGGTTCATCGCGAAAAACATAGAACGCTGTATCGTACCGGAAAAATTTTGCATGTCACAGCCGCGTTACAGCATATTGAATTAGTGGCTATTAATGAGGGTTGTAATTAATGGCATTTTGAAATATCGACTCCGGTTTTTTCGAGAATTGCCCGGCGTAATTTTTCTGCTTCCGCTACTTTCTGCATTAAGTCTGGCTCTGGGCAATGCTTTCCTCTGAAGCGCTTAATTCCGCCCGTTTTTCTTTCGTTGATAACCTCGACAATCGTTTTCCAGCCAATCTCCTTCGTATCGTTGGCGAATGCAAAAACCATTGCTAAGTCGCATATGTTGTTGATTAGACGAGGGACGCCTGCGCTGTAATAAAAAATGGCTGCGCAAGCCGATTGGTTAAATATTTTGGTTTGGCTGCCGGCGGTTTGCAAGCGATGGTCGATGTAAAGCTCGGTTTCTTCAAAATTAAGGGGAGTCAAGTGGTATTCGATCGAAATACGCTGAGCGAACTGAATCAACTGTGGTTCATTCAATTTATCCACGAGCTCAGGTTGACCGATCAAAATTAACTGGAGCATGATCTCTTGCTGGACATTAATATTAGAGAGTAGCCTGAGTTCTTCCAGCGTTTCAATTTCCATGTTTTGAGCTTCGTCGACAATCAGTACTACGCGCCGCTTTTTGCGGGCTTGTTCACTAATGAATTTGACGAATAATTGGTAGCGCTCTGCCTTGGACTTCGTGTCATGGCTGATGTTGAACGCACCTAGTACCCAAGTCAACAAATCACCGAAAGCACTATGAGTATTGGTGATAACGCCGACGGTGCACTGATCCTTGATTTTATTTAACATACTTCGAATCAGTGTGGTTTTACCTGAGCCGATTTCGCCAGTTATTACGGTAAAGCCGGCGTGACTCATCAAGCCGTACTGCAAGGTGCTTAAAGCTTTTCGATGCTTCGAACTTAGGTATAAGAATTCCGGGTCGGGAATCAATGAGAATGGCTTTTTTTTAAGACCAAAGAATTTTGTGTACATTTAGATTTCTCATTCAAGCTGAATTGATTGCGGTATTAGATTCAGCAAAACTTAAATAACGGTTAAAAAATATAGAATACTTCAATAACAGTTGCATTTTGCTGGTTTCCCGTCAATGTATGAGTGTCGTCATGTACTTAGCGTCATTTAATGGATAAGAAATTTTTTGTCATTCAAAGATCTTTGAAAATAAGTTTAAAAATTGAGCTGCCCATTATAACTGAAATAAGCATCCGAAGTAGTTTCGTTAAAGTTGTACCAGCAATTCCCAATTTGAGAATAAAAAAGGGTGCGGAGTGTGCTTGGCGAGGATGTCGACGGCAGGGGCAAATTTTTGCTCCTCGGCAATTGCTCCTGCATTGCCTAATACACGCCATCCCTGGCGTTTAGCCGCCGCCAATCCCCCATGGATGGGATTACGGCGTTCCTCGACAGGCATACCCCGCACCCTGAACACGAAGAAATTTCTCAAACTGGGAATTGCTGAAGTTGTACGGGTTTGCCGAGCCTTCATATTAGCAGAGGAATTGTTGATATCTACTCCTGTCAGCCTGAAAAGTCGTGAAGGTGGAGGATGTGTCTGCCGAGGACCGTAGTAAATCCATGAAAGTTTAGCGTCAACCTGATTGGTATGGAAGGAGTGAATCAACCCAGCGCCTTTTAAATTATTAGACGTTTTTTCGTTCAAATCTAATGAGTAGCTACTCTTTTTGATTGCAAAACCGTGTAAAAATAAAAGTTATGGGGTGTGTTTATCGAAGACCGCCGTTCACCCAGCACCTAAATATTCAAGACAATTAACCATGGCCAATGAACTATGGATTTCGTAATAAATAACGTCCTGGAACTATGATCCTTGTTGAGGGTTCGGTCACTCGCTTGGCAGGACGCCGTGAACCCAGCACCTAAATTATCGAAGGTAGTTAGCCATAGCCAACGAGCCATGGAATTTAGGTGCTGGGTGAATACGTTCGTGTAGGCTTGACGGCGGAATCTGATTGCCATGGATGGCATGAATGCAGATTTTGCAGGAGCAAAAATCTGCCCTGCCGCCAACACCTGTCAATCGAGCAACCGAGCCCTCCTTAAACTAGGGAAGTTATTTACGGCCAAATCCTATGGTATTTAAGTGCTGGCTGAACGGCATCCTTTGACGGGCACCCCGGTGCCGAATTTTGATCTTCGATGGGTATGCAATCAATTAAAAAGTTTGGCAATTAACGAAGATAGCGTGTCCAGCAAAACGGGTTCGCTCATTGCGTTTTCGGAAGTAGGTCTAGGTATTGAAGGAGATTTAACATATTGCTTTCTTTGGTTTTTATGGTGAATTTTTTGTTCATGTAGTAGTAATCCGCCCGCTTTTTTCCATTCCATCAAGTGCGTAATTTCCCCATTATCGAGCCATATTCCGTGTGCATTGCATCGGTCGATGACGACGCCGCTTCGATGACCGTAATTAATGCGACGCATGAAGGCATCGCATACAGGACATCTGATGTATTTAACTTTTTTGCTGTGTTCTTGATAACGCTCAACACTGATATTATGAAGCAATTGTTGATTGATACTGAAAACATTAGAAACCGAACTTTTCAATAATCGTTCAATCTCACCGGGGTCGAAAAATAAACCGAAACAGTGTTCGCAGCGTTCTATCATGAATTCGCCGAGGCCATCATCGAGGTCTAAGCCAACCGTGTGTAAAGCCTCTGCGCAGTGCGGACATTTTCGTTTTGATTCATGATCAATGGTGACAAAATGATGCTTTCCATGCAAGTCGACGTCATTTCGCGTACCGCAATAGCGGCACAGGTTGGTGTTGGCGAGCAGCGGCGCGGAGCAGCTATGACAGCGTTTCATAGGACTTAAAAACGATCGAGAATTTCTTTTCTTTTATCAGCGTATTCTTGCTCGGAAATCAAGCCGGAATCATGCATCTGTTTTAATTGCGCTAACTTTTGTACCGCTTCCGAATTACTTTGCGGTTGGCTGGTTTGAACCGGTGTAGCGGTTTGCGCCATGGACTGCCCGAAGCCTAGGCCCGCCCCCATGGCCATGCCGAGTCCTGCCGCGCCGCCTTCGTTTCTGGCTGCATCGCGCATCGCTTCTAGTTGTTGCAGTTGCGTATAATCGATACCTGCGATTTGCGCGGCATGCGTTTCGGCCGTTAAGTCGGCAATCCGTTTGATGCGTGTTTGCGTATCGTCATCGAAATCGGTGCCTTCGATGCGAAAATCGGTGATTTCAAATCCGAGTTTTTGAAAGGCGGTCGATAATTTGATGTGCATGCCGTACGCGATTTCTTCTCTATTCGCATCAATGTCGGCGTAACTAAAACGGCTTTCGGCAAGATAATCGGCTAAAGGATGCATGATTCGCGCGGTCATAACCTCGCGAAACTCGTTGATGTAAAAATTGTTATGATTACCGACGACGTTATTGAAAAAATCCTCGGCGTCGAAAATTCGATAACTGAAATTGCCGTAGGCTTTCAGTCCTACCGGAAAATGATACTTGGGATCTTCATATTTAATGGGTGATGTGGTCCCCCATTTTTGATCGAGTATTTTAGTTTTTCTGAAAAAATAGATCGCAACTTTATGTTCGCTGACAAAAAACTGCATGAATTTTTTAATCGTCGTCCAAAATGGAATATTCGCGGTGTCGAGTTCGATTAGGCAAGGTTCTTGAATGACCGCTTTGACTTTACCTTCGTAAACAAAAATGCAGCCTTGTCCGGGCCCGACTATCAACTTGGAAGCATTTTTGATTTCATCGCCGTTGTCTGTCCATTGTTCGAGCAGCGCTTCCGGATGCGGGTTATTCCATTGTATGACAGAACGAAGTTGTCGTTTAATACCGTTAAAAATCACAATGGCAACCTCGGTTTTATTAACTTGTTAAGCATTGGCGTCCTCGTCTAAAAGCTATAATGCTTCAATTTAAGTCGGTTGACGACTTTTGTTAATCGCATTAAAGTTTTTCGTTTTTGAATTTAGGAATATGCACAAAATAACTTCTACAAGTAGTAGGCTTTGTGGCAGTTCGGTAACTCGCTTGACAGATGTCTAAGTTATACCCGTCGTAGATCAAAATTCGGCGCCTGGGTGTCCGCTAAAGGACGCCGTGAATACGTCCATGTAGGCTCTATGCCAGCTCCATTCTGGCAAAGCCTTTATCGGACACCCAGGCGCCTCCTCCGGCACTGCCGAAATTTGAAGAGCAAAAGGTATATTTCATGCTCGTCCCTTAGCAAAATTATAGTAAATAACCTGGAGGTTATGTGTCGATTAGAAAATTTAAAGATAAACAGCCTGTTATAGGGCGTTCGGTTTTGATTGACCCAAGCGCTGTCGTCATTGGCGACGTCGTATTGGGAGATGATGTGTCGGTTTGGCCTTCGACCGTTATTCGGGGCGATGTAGAGTCGATACGTATCGGCGATGGTACTAATGTACAAGACGGTTCGGTCTTGCATGTTTCCCATGCCGGTCCGTTTTCGCCTCAAGGTCAGCCTTTAACGATCGGTAGAGGCGTTACGATAGGTCATAATGCGGTGGTTCATGCCTGTACCGTCGGCGATTATTGTTTAATCGGCATCGGGGCGATCATTTTAGATGGGGCGGAACTAGAAAATTACGTCATGCTCGGCGCCGGTGCGTTGGTGCCGCCCGGTAAAAAGCTCGAAAGCGGTTTTCTTTATGTCGGCAGTCCGGCCAGGCAAATACGTCCGTTGTCGGATCGTGAAAAAGAATTTTTGGAATATTCCTATCAGCATTACATTCAATTGAAAAATGAGCATTTGCAACAAAATACGGCTCAACCGAACCAGCCCAGTTGCTGAATACAATCATGGCTCAATCTGAATTTCAAACTTGCAGTGTAGCCACTGTCATCACATCGAAATCCGATTCAGCATTGCCGGAAATCATAACGCCAAGAAGGTTCTGCGTTGCCCCGATGCTCGATTGGACGGACCGGCATTGCCGGTATTTTTATCGCTTGATGTCAAAACACGCTTATTTATATTCCGAAATGATTACGACCGGTGCCTTATTGCATGGCGACAGGGATCGGTTTTTACAATACCACCCAGACGAAAATCCATTGGCATGTCAATTGGGCGGCAGTAACCCAAAGGATCTGGCGGCATGCGCTAAAATGGTCGAAGATTACGGCTATCACGAAGTTAACCTGAATGTCGGCTGTCCTAGCGACCGTGTACAAAATGGACGATTTGGCGCATGTTTGATGGAGACTCCGGAATTAGTTGCCGAATGCTTATCGGCAATGAATCGGGCCGTGTCGATTCCGGTGACCGTCAAATGTCGGATCGGTATCGACGACCAAGATTCCTACGAAGCGTTACATCGTTTTATTACTCTGGTCTCCGAAGCCGGGTGCCGGGTGTTTATCATTCATGCCAGAAAAGCCTGGTTGAGCGGACTGTCTCCAAAGGAAAATCGGGAAATTCCGCCGCTACGCTACGATGTGGTATATAGAATTAAAAGGGATTTTCCAGAATTGGAAATTATTTTGAATGGCGGCGTCCGTTCATTGGATCAAGCGCTTATCATTAATGATGAGGTCGATGGCGTCATGGTCGGAAGAGAGGTTTATCAGAATCCTTATTTATTAGCCGGCGTCGATGAACTATTTTACCGGGACTTTCATGCAATTAAGAGTCGTGAAGAAATAGTAGAAGTTTTACTTCCTTATATTGGTGAACAATTAAAACAAGGTGTGCGATTGTATTCGATAGCACGACACCTGCTTGGACTTTTTCACGGAGTTCCCGGCGCCAGGTCTTGGCGGAGGCATATTAGCGAAAACGGGACGAAACTGGGGACCGATCAAAATACGCTACTCAAGGCATTAGATTTAATATCCCGATAAGGTATACTGGCCTGCTTTTTTAATTATCGAGAACGAACGATGGAAGAGTATTTTTCCAAAATTATCGAAGCAGTCGGCGAAGATGTAACCCGGGAAGGTTTGGTCGATACGCCTAAGCGGGCATCGGATGCATTCAGGTTTTTGAATAACGGTTATGAAAAATCTTTGGACGATGTGTTAAATAACGCTATATTTGAGGCCGATACTGAAGACATGGTCATCGTTAAGGATATCGAGCTTTATTCGTTATGCGAACATCACCTATTACCCTTCATTGGCAAATGCCATGTCGGTTATCTACCTCAAGGTAAGGTGCTGGGTCTTTCGAAGGTTGCACGAATTATCGATATGTATGCTAGACGCTTACAGATCCAGGAAAAATTGACTAAACAGATTGCCGATGCTATCGAGAAATCCATCAATGCCAGAGGTGTTGCGGTGGTCATAGAAGCAAAACATCTATGCATGATGATGCGCGGTGTCGAAAAACAAAATTCGGTGATGACGACGTCAGTGATGACGGGAATTTTTAGGGAAGAAATTAGTACCCGCTCGGAGTTTTTGAATTTGATCAATCGTTAATGTTTGCTAATAAAGGTAGGCATTGAATCCTCGTAAGGTTTTGCGATGAAAGACTACGATAGAAATTGCGCGGTTTGTAGGCTGATGCGCAGTTTAGCGTTTAGCGGGCTCGGCATGGGTATCGGCGGTGGAATCGCTTATCTGTTCGGAGCGTCAAGAGAAACCATCATGATGGTCGGAATTGTGACTGCGGCCATTTTTGTGTTTGGAATTATCGATAGAAAGAAGAAACCATGAAGTCGACAATATTACAAGCTTGGCCTGAAAATTGGCCGGATACACGATCAAGTCGGTTTGCCGAAGGCGAACAGGGCGTAATCGACGCTGGCGCTTTCAGCGCGATTGAAGTCGATGAAATCTTCGATACTTTAAATCACGCTCAAACTATCGCCGGACAATCGGTTTTGTATCGCTCGCTCGCCAAACCGCTCGACTCGATCGAAGCCATCAAAGCGAAGCAACAAGCGACCGAAGCCATTGGTGATGACGCCGAATTGAGGCAACAGCTTCAAGGCATTGTTGAACAAGCCTCGAGTAATGAAAAGAATCTTTATTTGTTGTTATACGGAGAGTTTTTGGGTTCTTTCGGAACAGCGCGTGAAGAAAATGAAATCGAAGGTTTCGGCTATCTTCAATACAAACGTGGCACCCGGTTCATGTTGGACCTAGTTGATCAAGTTAAGACCGTGCCTGAAACGCAGAGCACCTATCTGAATGAGGTGTTGGGGCAGATTAAAAACTTTACCGATAGCCGAGCTTATTCGTTGATGAAAGGCCCGGTATTTATCAGCGAACAAGGCATACAGAGCAAACAGGAACGTAAAGGATCGTGGGTTCCAGCGATTATTTTTAAGCCTAATCTCTTTAAACCCTTATTAATTGCTCTTTTTTTTGGGGTGCTTTGGGCGCTTGCGAACTTCTTTCCTACCAACTTGTTTAGTATTTCGAAGGAATCGATACCGGTGGCATCGATTTTCTTTGTGCCGCTACTATTAATTTATTTTCCTATAGTTGGCGGTTTTGATCGGGACAGTTGTATTATTCCGTTACGCAATGAGTTTAAAATTTCGCAAGCGGTTGGCGAAACCTTAGATGCGCTTGGCCAATTAGATGAATTGCTTGCTTTTATAAGGTTCCGAGAAAGCTTTGGTGGGGATCTTGCTCTGCCGCATTTTATTGAGGCTGATCATCATCGTATCAATCTGGTTAATGCGCGCAATCCTGTTCTTGCTTACCAGAATCCGGAGTATGTCGGTAACGATTTTCAATTGGATGATGATAAGCTGGTTTTAGTTACGGGCCCCAACAGCGGTGGTAAAACAGCATTTTGTAAAACGGTCACGCAAATTCAACTATTGGGACAAATCGGCTGCTATGTACCGGTCAAATCGGCGACTCTAACCGTTGCCGATAAGATTTTCTATCAAGTACCGGAAATCAGTCATTTGGATGATGGAGAAGGGCGTTTCGGTACCGAGCTAAAAAGAACTCGGGATATCTTTTTGGCTACGACAGCTAAAAGTCTCGTTGTGCTCGATGAGCTATCCGAAGGCACGACCTTCGAAGAAAAGCTCGAGTCGTCTTCCAATGTGCTTAACGGTTTTTACCGAAAAGGCAATAGTACTATTTTAATCACACATAACCATCAATTAGTCGATAATTTTGTTGCGAAAGGCATCGGCTTGCCGAAACAAGTCGAATTTGCCGGCGGTGCGCCTACCTATAAGTTAATAGAAGGTATATCCAGAGTCAGTCATGCCGATCGAGTAGCTAAGAAAATCGGGTTTTCCAAGGAAGATATCGACAAATATTTGGCTGATTCAAAAAGCAGTGCCGATAAAACATAAAGTGTTTATGAGTTGAACTATACTGATTGTGTGAAATGGTGCTTAGGATTTTGTCGAAAATAACTTCCCTATTTTATGGAGAGTTCGGTAGCTCGATTGGCAGGTGTCGGCGGCAGGAAAAGCAGCCGTCAAGCCTACATGGACGTATTCACGGCGTCCTGTCAAGCGAGTTACCGAGCCCTCAACAAAGCTCATAGTTCCAGGATGTTATTTATCACGAAATCCTTAGGTTTATGACAATTGTTACGCATACTTTGGACTGATCGTTCGAAATATAAAAATTGGGAACAAGTCATGCGAAAAAAGATTTTTTTCTATGTAGCCTTTTTTTTGTTCTCCGAGGTTTTGTCGGCCGATATTTATAAGTATGTTTCGCCCGACGGAAAAGTTTATTATACCGATCGGCCTGCTCATCGATTTTATAAGCGAATCATCCGCACCCGTCCCTCAAGTTACAATTGGGCTGTGGGGCGAATGAAAGGTAATAAACAGAAATATGACGATATCATTGCACAAGCGGCTTCAAAACATAAGGTCGATGAAAAGTTATTGCATGCCGTTATTCAAGCAGAGTCCGCTTATCATGCCCAAGCAATTTCATCGGCGGGCGCGGTAGGGTTAATGCAATTGATGCCGGATACTGCCAAGCGCTACGGCGTTCGAGATCGTACCGATCCGGTGCAAAATATCAATGGTGGTACACGCTATCTGAAGGATTTGCTAAAGATGTTCAATTCAAATTTAACATTGGCTGTTGCCGCCTATAATGCTGGCGAAGGCGCGGTAAAAAAATATAATAATTCCATTCCTCCTTATCCTGAAACCCGTAATTATGTTAAACAGGTTTTAGCGCTTTATCACAAGTAAGGCGGGCTTAACGGTGACAAAGAGTTTGACTGCAAAATCCTTAATTGAAGACTCCGTCAAGCTCTATTCGTTGCCCGATATCTATTTTCAAATCAGGGAAATGGTTAGAGATCCTCGCTATACCGCTATCGATATCGGTAGAGTCATAACGAAAGATCCGGCTTTAAGTATGCGTTTATTGAAAATCGTCAATAGTTCCTTTTACGGTTTTCAAGCAAGAATCGATACGATTTCCAGAGCCGTTACCATTGTCGGAATAGAGGAATTACAGAGCTTAGCGTTAGCGACTTCAGTTGTCGATACTTTTGACAATATTCCCGATGACTTGATTAATATGACCGACTTTTGGATACAAAGTATTCATTGTGCGGTCATTGCTAAATTACTGGCTAAGAAGGCGGCAGTTTTGCATTGCGAACGATTGTTTTTGACCGGTTTGCTGCATGATATCGGGGCATTAGTCATCTATACCAAGTTGCCCGATCAATCTCGGCAAATACTGAAGAACAATTTCCAAAACAAGCGCCAACTGGCCAATTTAGAGCGGCAAGTCTTGGGCTTTACTCGTGCCGATGTGGGAGGTGAGTTGGCAGAATCATGGAAACTCCCGGAATCGATATCGGAAGCGATACGTTACCAAATGCACCCTGAAAGGGCGTTGATCCATAAATTGGATGCCCATTTGCTTTATTTGGCGATAAATTTGAATGAAAGTAAATCGCGTGATGAGTTTTTGTCGACCTTATCGTCATCAACCTTATCTATTCTTCGTCTCAATGAAGCTAAAATAAAACAAGTGATGGCGGCGGCGGTTGATGAGGCTAATGCCACATTCGATATATTGGCTCCGGGCAAGCAGTTCCATTGAGCCTTTTCAAGGCCTTGACGAATTATTTAAATCACCTTGACGCCGAACTTTTCCAGTAAGCCAATTAATTTAATTAAAGGCAGCCCAATCAGGGCATTAGGATCGTCTCCTTCAATTTTGTTCAATAAAGCGATACCCATTCCTTCAGATTTGAATCCTCCTGCGCAATTAAACGGTTTTTCCAAATCGACATAACGATTAATAGTGGTCTGCGTTAATTTTTTAAAATAAACGTGACACTCATCGATGTCGCTAATCACTTCACCGGTTAAGCTGTTTGCAACCGCTACTCCCGTGTAAAATATCACACACTGATCAGAGGCGGCCAATAGTTGTTCAATGGCGTTTTTTCTATTGCCTGGCTTACTAAGTCGGCAGTCCTTGAGCACCGGGACTTGGTCGGAACCGATAATTAAACTATTTGGAAAATTTTCGATTAATTCGCTGGCCTTGGCTTCGCTAAGCCGGCGAGCGGTTTGCTTCGGAGGCTCATCGGGTAGCGGCGTTTCATCAATATCCGGTGAATCACAAATAAATTCCAAATGCAATTTTCGTAACAAAGATTGTCGATATTCGGAAGATGAAGCGAGGACCAGATGTTTGAATTCCATTTTAGTAAGTTAGATTGCGGTTTGACGAAGGACTCTATTAGAGCTATTATTGCCCGGTTATGTTGGATCGATTACCCGAACTTATAGACCCTCTGAGTTTTGCTGATAAGCATAGCGAACTCTCGGGACAAATAAAACTAAAAAGCCTAAGTCGTTTAGCGCCTTTGCTAAAAGATGACTCGGGCGTTGCTATTGTTGATCTTTTTTTTAGCAGACAAGGACGACTGGCAAGCATAGAAGGGAAAATTTCAGCGACTTTGACCGTGGCGTGTCAAAACTGTTTAAATGCAATGGATTGGCATATAGAAAACAACATTAAGCTCGGAATCGTCAGTTCACTGGATGAAGCGGATCGGTTACCGCAAGATTACGAGCCTTTGCTGGTCGGAGAAGGGAAAATTCCTCTCAAAGATATTGTTGAAGATGAGCTATTGCTCGCCCTGCCTGATTTTCCGCGGCATTCGGAAGCCTGTCTTAAAGTCAAGGTTAGTCACGATCATCAAGGCGACTTAAATACCGAACAATCGAATTCTAATAACCCTTTTTCAATTTTAGCCAAACTAAAGCATACTGGAGTGAAATAATGGCTGTACAAAAAAGTAAAGTAACCCGCTCAAGACGTGGACAACGTCGTTCTCATGATGCGTTAACCAGTAAAACCCTGTCTCAGGACCCATTGACTGGAGAAACTCACCTGCGTCATCACGTTAGCCCCGATGGTTTTTTCAAAGGCCGCCAAATCGTGAATACTAACGACGAAGACTAAGTTAAGTCGATTTCTTTTATACCAAGATGCTCAACCGGACCGGAATTTGTCCGACTCGGTTGAGCATCTTATTTTTTAGGGTCATTCGCAGGCGTGAGTTTAACAATTTCAATTGATGCGATGGGCGGGGACCACGGGCCCGCGATAACTATTCCGGCGTCATTGGATTGCTTAAAGAACAATCCAAACTTAAAGCTGATCTTAGTAGGCGACGAAGTCGTGTTAAAAGATCATATGCCTCAGGCTTTGGTCGATTTTGCCGGCCGACTTTCGATACACCATGCATCGCAATGTGTAGGCATGGATGAGTCTCCTTCTAAAGCATTAAAAAATAAAAAAGATTCTTCGATGCGCGTCGCGATTAATCTAGTTAAGAGCGGCGAAGCGGATGCT
The DNA here is from genome assembly GCA_018830325.1 of Gammaproteobacteria bacterium. Taxonomy (GTDB): domain Bacteria; phylum Pseudomonadota; class Gammaproteobacteria; order Methylococcales; family Methylomonadaceae; genus Methylotuvimicrobium. The sequence goes on along the minus strand of JAHJSQ010000119.1, from coordinate 13,344 downwards.
TGTGTGAGCGCGGGTAATACCGGTGCTTTGATGGCAACCGCACGCTTTGTTTTAAAAATGATTCCAGGCATAGATCGACCGGCTATTATCTCGACAATACCTTCGATATTCGGTCACACTCATGTTTTGGATTTAGGCGGCAATGTCGATTGCACGGCAGAGCATCTTTTTCAATTCGCGGTAATGGGATCTGAATTGGTTAAAGCCGTTGAAAACATCGATAATCCGACCGTCGGTTTACTCAACATCGGCGAAGAGGAAGTTAAAGGTAATGAGCAAGTTAAAGCTGCCGCGAAACTGCTCGAAAACTCATCGTTAAATTATATAGGTTATGTAGAAGGGGATTCCTTGACGGCTGGAAACGTCAAGGTCGATTTGATTGTCGCCGACGGGTTTGTCGGCAATGTAGCTTTAAAATCCATCGAGGGTGCGGCTAAGATGATCGGCACCGTTTTGAAAGAAGCGTTCAATAAAAATATTTTTACGCGACTGTCGGGTTTGCTAATCTATCCGGTCATTCGATCCTTCAAGCAGAGAATTGACCCGAGAATGTATAATGGTGCCAGTTTTCTTGGCTTGAATGGTCTAGTGATCAAAAGCCATGGCGGTGCGGATGCTCTGGCGTTTAAAACGGCCGTGCAATTAGCGGAAATAGAAGTTTCCAAAGGCGTCATTAGAAAGATTGGCGAGCAGGTCGAAACCATTTTATCGAAAAGAGAGAGTTTATGACGCATTGCTCTAAAATAATTGGCACAGGCGGTTATTTGCCTAAGCAAATCCGAACAAACGACGATATTTCAAAAATCGTCGATACCTCTGATGCTTGGATTTATGAGCGCACCGGCATTAAAAGTCGCCGTATCGCCGCTCCCGACGAGACGGCGTCAAGCATGGGAGAAATTGCCGCACGTCAAGCTATTGAAGCAGCTGGCATAGTTCCTGATCAAATCGACATGATTATTGTCGCGACCGGAACACCGGATCGCATTTATCCGAGCACTGGCTGTTTATTGCAAGAGCGTTTGAATATCAAAAATTGTGTGGCATTCGATATTCAAGCCGCTTGTTCGGGAACCATCTATGCATTAAGTATTGCCGACCAATATATTAAGTCAGGCACGGCCAAGACCATTTTGATTGTCGGCACCGAAATCTATTCTCGGATCATGGATTGGACCGATAGAAGTACCTGCATCCTCTTCGGCGATGGAGCAGGCGCCGTTTTATTGCAAGTTTCCGATAGTCCGGGCATCTTATCGACCCATATCCACTCGGACGGCGGATATGAAGAGTTACTCTATTTACCTAATCCGCAAGTCGCGGCAGAGTCTAATCGCGATGAACTCGGCTATGTCAATATGCGCGGTAACGAGGTATTCAAGATCGCTGTCAACACACTCGGCCAAATAGTCGATGAAACATTGGCGGCAAACAACATGGAACGCTCCGAAATCGACTGGCTGGTCCCCCATCAAGCCAACACGAGAATCATTGCTGCAACCGCTAAGAAGCTTAAAATGTCGATGGATAACGTCATATTGACATTGGAAACTCAAGGCAATACTTCATCGGCGTCCGTGTTGCTGGCATTGAATGAAGGTATTAGAGACGGGAGAATTCAGCGCGGTCAAGTGCTCTTATTGGAGGCTTTCGGTGCTGGGTTTACTTGGGGCTCCGCTTTAATCAAATATTAGAGAATAAATGAATGACTGAACAAATTTATAATTTGGCTTTTGTCTTTCCGGGTCAAGGCTCTCAATCGGTAGGTATGTTATCGGCCATGGCAGAAGCCTATCCGGAAATTAAGCAAACTTTTGAGCAGGCTTCCGAGGTGTTGTCTTATGACTTATGGTCAATCGTTGAAGCCGGTCCTTTAGAAAAATTAAATCAAACGGCAATAACTCAACCGGCCATGTTGGCTGCCGGCTATGCTGTTTGGAAAATATGGAATAAACAGTGTCCGGTCCAACCCGGTTGGGTGGCAGGGCATAGTTTGGGTGAATATACTGCATTGGTTTGCTCCGGTGCGATGGCTTATGAAGATGCGATCAAATTAGTCTCCGAAAGAGGCCGCCTGATGCAGGAGGCGGTTCCGGCCGGGCAGGGCGCTATGGCGGCAATTTTAGGGCTGGAAGATCACGAAGTCGTAAAGCTATGCAAGGATTCGGCCGAGAGCGAAGTGGTTGCGCCGGCTAATTTTAATGCGCCAGGTCAAGTTGTCATTGCCGGGGACAAAGCAGCGGTCGAGCGTGCAATGGCAAAGGCTAAGGAAGTTGGTGCAAAACGAGCAGTTTTGCTTCCGGTTAGCGTACCTTCACATTGTGCATTAATGCAGTCAGCTGCGGAGCAATTAAGCGACCTCTTACAGCAAACCAGCATCGATTCACCTCGAATCACCCTAATCCACAATGTCGACGTCAGCACCCATAGTGCTCCGGAAGTCATTCGCAATGCGCTAAGGGAGCAATTATTTAAGCCGGTGCGTTGGGTGGACGGAGTCAAGTTTATGTCCGATCAAGGTGTTACTGCGTTTGTTGAATGCGGCCCCGGTAAAGTGCTCATTGGCTTGAATAAACGAATTGCCAAAAATGCTGAACATTTAAGCATCTATGATCCTGACTCATTAAATCAAGCCTTGGAGATAGTGAATGGTTAAAAAAATAGCATTGGTAACCGGTGCGAGCAGAGGTATCGGTCGCGCAATTGCCGAGCAATTGGCTGCCGACGATTTTTTTGTGATCGGAACGGCAACAAGCGATCAGGGTGCTGAAGCGATTGCCGGCTACTTAGGCGATGCGGGAACGGGCATCAAACTCAATGTCGCAGATCCTGACTCGATTAATGCGGTAATAAAAACCATTTATGACGATTTTGGGACTCCTAATGTTCTCGTCAATAATGCGGGTATTACCCGGGATAACTTACTGATGCGTATGAAGGATGATGAATGGGATGATATTATTACCACGAATCTTTCATCGGTTTTTCGTATGAGTAAAGCCGTTTTGCGCGGCATGATGAAAGCTAAAACCGGTAGAATTATCAATATTTCCTCGGTAGTTGGTGCGACCGGCAATGCCGGCCAAGCCAATTATGCCGCAGCTAAAGCCGGCATCGTGGGGTTTTCCAAGTCGCTAGCCAAGGAAGTCGGTTCACGCGGCATCACCGTAAATACAGTCGCTCCCGGGTTTATCGATACCGACATGACCCGTGAACTCGCCGAAGAGCATAAGCAGGCACTATTAAGCTCAATACCATTAGGCCGCTTGGGCGATGCTAAAGAAATTGCCTATGCCGTTTCTTATTTAGCATCGGAGCGTGCCGCGTATATCACCGGAGAAACGCTGCATGTGAACGGCGGCATGTTCATGGCATAATATTGTGATATTTTTATAATATAAAGTATAATTCCCCCGCCGTCTGGAATGAGATGACGGGATTTCTAAGTAAAACAAATAACTATACTATTGTAAGTAATATTTTTTAAAAATAATCTTACATTGTTGAGGATAATAATTATGAGTAATGTTGAAGAAAGAGTAAAAAAGATTGTCGCTGAGCAATTAGGTGTTAAAGAAGATATCGCTAACGATGCTTCTTTTGTCGATGATCTTGGTGCAGACTCTTTGGATACCGTTGAACTCGTCATGGCCCTTGAAGAAGAATTCGAATGTGAAATTCCGGACGACGAAGCCGAAAAAATCACTACTGTTCAACAAGCGATCGATTACGTCGAAAAAAACGCATAAAAACTGCTTTATATTTCGAACGGTCATGTTCTCGGCGAATTATGACATGATAATTTTGTTCAACGCATACAGGGACGTAAGTAGCAAACTGAAGTGTGAGCGTTATAGAACAAAAGAGGGCGTCAAACCACCGAAAATATGACCGTTCGAAGTATGTAAGTGGATGCTGTTAATGTCCACTTATGCATGCCTTAATATCCCCTCTTTAAAATTAACTTCGGGTACAAAACATTGAGCACACGCCGAGTTGTAATAACTGGACTAGGCGCGGTTACGCCTTTAGCTAACACAGTTTCGGAAACCTGGGACGGAATCGTCAATGGTAAAAGCGGTATTTCCGCGATTGATTCCTTCGATATTTCTGCATTTGCCACGACTTTCGGTGGCGTAATAAGAAACTTCGATATTTCTCAATATTTTCCTGAAAAAGACGCGAAACGCATGGACGGCTTTATCCATTACGGATTAGCCGCAGGATCTCAAGCGTTCGAGGATTCCGGCATCGAGGTTAATGATAATAATGCCGAAAGAATCGGTGTGGCAATCGGTTCGGGAATAGGCGGGATAACAGGCATTGAAGACTGTTATGCGCTATATGATAAAAGCGGTCCGAGACGTATTTCGCCGTTTTTTGTACCCGGCAATATCATCAATATGATTTCCGGTAATTTATCGATTAAATATGGCTTAAAAGGACCTAATTTTGCGATTGTTACCGCCTGTTCAACCGGTACACATAACATTGGCGATGCCGCCAGAATGATCAAATACGGTGATGTCGACGTAATGATCGCCGGAGGCGCCGAGCGTTGTACCACTTCACCGACCGCGATGGGCGGGTTTGCGTCAGCGAAAGCCTTATCGAGAAGAAACGATGATCCGCAACGTGCAAGTCGCCCATGGGATCGGGACCGTGACGGCTTTGTGTTAAGCGATGGTGCCGGTGTTGTTGTTCTGGAAGAGTTGGAACATGCTAAAGCACGAGGTGCGAAAATCTATGCCGAGTTGGTGGGTTACGGCATGAGCGGAGACGCTTATCACATGACTTCACCTTCGCCAGGCGGAGAAGGCGCTGCTCGATGCATGAAAAATGCATTACGCGATGCCGGTTTGAATCCTGAAGACGTCGACTATATCAATGCGCATGGAACATCTACGCCCGCCGGCGATCTCGGTGAGACACAGGCGATGAAATCCGCGTTAGGCAATCATGCCTATAAGGTTGCGATTAGTTCAACTAAGTCGATGATAGGGCACCTCTTGGGTGCTGCAGGCGGCATCGAAGCGGTACTCACGGCATTAAGCCTCAAAAATCAATTAGCGCCGCCGACTATTAACTTGGATAACCAAGACCCCGAATGCGATTTGGATTATGTTCCGAATGTTGCTCGGGAAATGTCGATGAATGTGGCCTTATCGAATTCTTTTGGCTTCGGCGGAACTAACGGCACGTTGGTTTTTAAGCGATTTGAATAATTAGCTCGATGACATAGGTGAGTTTTCGGTGTTTTTAATCAATGGTGCGATGAGTTGTACCATCGATGTTTCGGATCGCGGATTCCAATATGGCGACGGTTTATTTGAAACGATTGAAATCAATCAAGGCAGACTGGTTTTTTTTGACAGACATATCCGCCGCCTAAACGAAGGTTGCCGGCGTTTACAAATCCCTTTAGAAGATACCGGCAATTTAGTTGCGGAAGCCGAGAATGCGGCTAAAGATGTCGATCGAGGCGTGTTAAAAATTATCCTGACGCGCGGAACGGGTGGTCGAGGTTACCGGCAACCGGACAGCATCAAACCGACTCGTGTTATTAGCGTTTATCCATTTCCTGATTATCCTAAAAATTATACACGCAATGGCATTACTGCCAGGGTTTGTACTACTCGCTTAGGGCTAAATCCGGCGCTTGCCGGCATTAAACACCTCAATCGCCTCGAACAGATTTTAGCTCGCGCCGAATGGAACGATCCCGGCATTCAAGAAGGTTTGATGCTTGATGCCGATGGGAACGTTATAGAAGGAACAATGACTAATTTGTTTTATGTCATTAACCGACAACTCCATACCTCCGAGATCCTTCGCTCCGGCGTAGCCGGCATTATGCGCGAAATTATCTTAGAACTCGCCGAATCAAATGCGTTAGTCTTGTCGAAACGTTATTTCGGTATCGACGAATTATTAAACGCGGATGAAATATTTGTTTGTAATTCGGTCATCGGTTTATGGCCGGTCACCCAAGTTGATGGCAAGCCATTTGCTGTCGGCCCTGTAACCCGCGAAATAACGGCCTGGCTCGAACAGTACAAAAAAGAATGGCTTCAAGCATGCTAAATAAACTCATGGGGATTTCGATTGTATTAACCAGCTTTTTACTCGGCTGGCTATGGATCGATTACCAGCACTTTGTGGCTACTCCTTTAGTCGACAAGCCGGTTTATATTGAAATCAACAAAGGCGATTCGTTCGGCCGCATTACTGAAAAACTTCAGGAACAAGAATTAGCGGTTAAACCGCTATGGTTAAAAATACTAGCCCTGCAAACACAATCCGCCGGTCGTTTGAAAGCCGGAGATTATGAAATCGCTCAAGGCGCTACCGCTTTTGATATTCTTTCCTTATTCGCATCCGGAAAAAGCAGACAATATGCCATCACCTTTCCAGAAGGGTGGAATTTCAATCAGTTTCTTGAGCAAATAAATAGCCACCCTTACATTCAAAAAACGCTAGATAAATCCGAAAGCGAATCTTTGCTCAGTTATTTAAACTCTGATTACGGTCATCCCGAAGGTCTTTTTTTTCCCGACACGTATTTCTTTGATAAAAACACGACCGATCTTGCCTTATTAAAAAGGGCTCATGATCGCATGCTGAGCATCTTGGACCAGGAGTGGCGGCAAAAGCAGGATAATCTTCCGTTTGAGTCTCCTTATCAAGCATTGATACTGGCGTCGATTGTCGAAAAAGAAACGAGCGTTCCCGAGGAACGTCCAATAATTGCCGGCGTGTTTATTCGCAGACTTAAAAAAGGCATGTTACTGCAAACCGATCCAACCGTTATTTACGGTATGGGCGAGGATTATCAAGGCAATATTCGCAAGAAAGACCTGTTGACGCATACTCCCTACAATACCTATGTCATTAGCGGGTTACCTCCGACGCCGATTGCAATGCCCGGACAAGCCTCGATACATGCGGTTCTTCATCCTGAGGCAGGAGAGAGCCTTTATTTTGTTTCTAAGGGGGATGGCACGCATGCTTTTTCCGCCAATCTTGCCGAACACAACCAGGCCGTGACCACTTATCAATTGAAACAATGATGATTAAAGGAAAATTCATAACGCTTGAAGGTGGGGAAGGGGTCGGCAAAACCACCAATATGAGTTTTTTAAAGGATTATCTAAGCTTGCACGGAATTCCGGTGATTCTCACTCGAGAGCCCGGAGGCACTCCCCTCGCGGAACATATTCGAACCTTGTTATTACAACAGTCATCCGACGAAGTCATCACCGATCAAGCGGAATTGTTATTAATGTTCGCTGCCCGCGCTCAACATCTCAAACAAGTGATCGAGCCGGCCTTACATGCCGGCTCTTGGGTAATATGCGACCGCTTTACGGATGCAACCTACGCCTATCAGGGCGGAGGGCGCAATATGAGTGCTCAAGCGATTCAGTGGCTGGAAAATTTCGTTCAAGGTAATCTACGGCCCGATTTAACCTTTTTATTTGATGCGCCGGTCGAAATAGGACTCAAGCGTGCTCGTCATCGCAGTTCGTTAGATCGCATCGAATCCGAAACCTTGGTTTTTTTCGAACAAGTTAGGCGTGCTTATTTATTGCAGGCTAAATTAGAACCGGAACGTATTAAAGTTATTAAATCCGACCAACCACTCATCGATGTACAAAGCGAAATAACACGTTTTTTACACCCGTTTGTTTTTAATGACCATCACTCCTAATTTATTGCCTTGGCAGGAAGCGGACTGGCAGCATCTTGTCCGCTACATTACCGGTCAACGCATACCTCAAGCCCTATTGTTTGCCGGAAATAAAGGCATAGGCAAAAGCCGATTGGCGGAGCGTTTCGCACATTCCTTGCTTTGTTCTGAAACAGATGCTAACGGATTGCCTTGCGGCCGATGTCATAGCTGTCAATTAGTCAATGCACAAACGCACCCTGACTATATCAGACTGAATCCGGAAGAGCCCGGCAAGACTATCAAAATCGATCAAATCAGACACATCCTTTCGGTGTTATCATTAAAACCGCAATATGAGGCAAATCGTGTCGTCATAGTTGAACCGGCCGATCAATTAAATATCTCAGCGGTTAATGCTTTTTTGAAATTTCTTGAAGAACCGACCGAGCGAACCGTTCTGCTACTTATCACGGATAAACCTAGTCGACTCCCGGCCACTTTGATGAGTCGATGTCAAAAGGTCTATTTTTCGAGGCCCGATCCGGAACAAGTTAAACAGTGGTTGTTAGATCAAGGAATAAAAAAAGATAGCGACTTATTGCTAAGCGTATCGAAAGGCTCGCCCTTGTTGGCCTTGGATTATGCGAAAAACGATACCCTTGAATTACGTCGAAAATGTTTCGATCAATGGCTCGACATCGCCGCTTTGCGCACTCATCCGTATATTGTCTCGGAACAATGGGTTAAACTGGATCCCGGCCTATTGTTGACTTGGATAACGGGATGGGTTACGGATTTAATTAAATGTTGTTTTCAATTACCTGCCGAAAAACTGATTAATCGTGATTTATTTGAAGACTTGTACAAATCCGCGCAAACTTTAGAATTATCTCATTTGTATAGCGTCTACGATCTTATGCTTACCACTCGAAACCGCATCGATACCCAGCTCAATAAACAATTGCTATTCGAAGAGCTATTAATCGAGTGGGCACGGCTTAACGAAAAATAGGAAAAAGCATGTCCGAATCATCATCGCCCAGACAAGGAATATTATCCTTGTCGATTAAAGATAAAAATGCACTCTATGCCGCCTATATGCCTTTCATTACCAATGGCGGATTGTTTATTCCGACAAATCGCGAATATGAAATGGGGCAGGAAGTTTTTATGCTATTGAATTTAATGGAAGAAACAGAGAGATTGCCGATTGCCGGTAAAATCATTTGGAAAACACCAGCTGGTTCGGAAGGGTATCGCACTACCGGTATTGGCGTTCAGTTCAGCGACCAGGATGGAGGTATGGCTCGTAATAAAATAGAAACCTATTTAGCCGGCGCACTGGATTCGGATCGAGCCACTCATACAATGTAACGATTTGGTTTTGTCGGGCCTCACGCTCCAATTTTTCCAATTAGACTCAATTTTAACATCCGTTTTATCTCATGCTAATCGACTCTCACTGCCATTTAGATCGTATCGACCTGACTCCCTATCAAGATGACTTTTCTTGCTTCATGCAAGAAGCTTCGAAACATCAAATCGAGCACATGCTGTGTATCAGCATCGATCTTGAAGCTTACCCGTCGATGTGCGAATTGGTCGCTCCTTATCCTCAGATCTCCTTGACGGTCGGCGTGCATCCTAATTCGCATGACGGAAAGGAGCCGACAACTGATGAATTGATTACACTCGGCCAAGCCGAAAAAGTCATCGGCATCGGTGAAACCGGATTGGATTATTTTAGAAGTGAAGGGGACTTATCTTGGCAACACCAGCGATTTAGACGACATATCGCGGCGGCGAAAAGTTTAAATAAACCTTTAATCGTCCATACGCGAGAAGCCCGAGAAGACACTTTACGCATTTTGAAAGAAGAAGGTGCCGATTCGGTCGGCGGTATTATCCATTGTTTTACCGAAGACTGGGAATTTGCGCTTCGTGCGCTCGAGTTGAATTTTTATATTTCCTTTTCAGGAATTGTAACGTTCAATAATGCTAAAGCAATACAAGAAGTGGCGCAAAAAATTCCGGCGGATAGATATTTGATTGAAACCGACTCGCCCTACCTAGCTCCGGTTCCTTTTCGCGGGCGGCCTAATTATCCGATTTATGTTCGACATGTGGCCGAATTTATAGCTAAATTAAGAAATACTTCGTTGGAAGTCATCGCGGACCAAAGTAAAGAGAACTTTGTACGCCTATTTAATTTTGAATGCCTATGAAATTCAATACTTTTCAAGACTTTTGAGCTGAAACCACTAAAACGTTGATACAGGCATAGAAAGAATCATCTGTTGCGGCGCGTTGTAAGTCGGTTCGCCAATGGTTCAGTTCTTGTTCCGTAATCGCATGATTGGCCAAGGCTTGATTTTCGACAATCTGCTGTACCGATAATGAATAGAAAAGGTTTATATCGGTTGCAATAATCGGAAATACTTCGACTTCAATATGACTGAAACCGCATTTTTTGAATTGCCTGTATAAGCTTCTGCCTGAGTAGCCATTGTTCATCATATGCGACATACGATAATGAGAAAGAGTGCGTTCGACTCCGGGTAGTTGGGTATCGATCGACAAGCTAGCCCAGTCTGTTTCCACAACGACAACGTATCCATTGTCTTTAGTCACTCTTTTTATTTCCAAAAGTGTTTGTTCCGGCTGTTTGAGGTGCATGAATAATCGCTCGCTTCGACAACTATCGAATAACCCATTCCTGAAAGGTAACTTTTCGGCACTACCTTGTATTAAATTAGCCTGTTGAATTGTAGAAAGTTGTCTACAATTCTGGATAGCGCTTTTTAACATCTCTTGATCATGATCATACCCGAAGACTTCACCGTCTTTCCCAACCATTTTCGATAGTTCGGCAACATCTACTCCAGGCCCGCATCCGATGTCGGCTATTATATTTCCGTTGGAAATATTCATTTTTTTATAACTGTGATGCTTAATCGGTAAAAAAATATCTGCCGCTTTTTGCAGATATTCCGAGCTGACTTCTCCGTGAAAAACTTTCATAGTTGACCTAACATGGGTTCTAGATAAATAAATGCTTTGAACTATGCTTAGAGTCTAGTCAATATTTTAGGATATGAGAAGGAAGAAGGATACAAATGAAAGATACAATGACGCTATGCGAACACTATCAAAATTATTTTTATACGGTTAAGGCGAATACTCAGGATTTACTAGAGCAAGCTTATCACGTTAGATACCAGGTTTATTGTGAGGAATTAAAAAAATTATCGCCGAATTCTGAAAACGAATTTCAAGAATCGGATGAATGGGATGACGATGCCGTTCATGGTCTTTTATTTTATAAAAGAGATAAAAAACCTATTGGAAATATTCGTATCATCACATTAGAAGGTGACACGGAGAAAAAGTTACCGATTGAATTGTATTATAAAAAAGAATTCGACTTTAGAGGATCTGGTATAACTTCACTAAAAGAAGGTAAGACAGGCGAAGTATCCAGAATGGCTCTGATCTCTCGTTTTAGAAGAAGACCATCCGATAAAGACTATTCGATAAATAACAATATGCGTGAAAATGATCACGAAAACAGACGATTTTCCACTAATTACCTACCAATGAGCTTAACTTTCTCTTCTATCTCTCTTATGCTGGAACACGCACTCGATTATGGTATTGCATTAATGGAGCCTCGTTTAGCTAGATTATTAGTGCGCTTTGGCGTTGAATTAAAACAGATTGGACAACCCATAGACCACTTTGGCATACGTGCACCTTTTATTATTTTTCCTAAAAAAACTTATCAAAACTTAATGCCGGAATATCGACTCTTATTTGACATTATCAGTTCGGAACTAAAAGATTCTCATTGACAACATGCCATCTGTCAAAAAACAAAAACAGCCGTCTCTTAGTCTGGTTTGGAAAACAATACTCGCTGTCGGTTTTGCAACAGCATTAGCATCCGGTGCCATTGTTTTGTTCGGACAGTTTTCATTGAATCAAAATTATCAGCAAGAAAGGTCTCGTGTTCATCGCTTTTATCGACAAGCCTTTCAAGGTATTTTGGAAGGCATCAAGAACGACAGGGTCGATATCGGTTGGTTGATTCCGGCATTTATCGATGACAAAACCAGCCCCCAAAACGCATTAGAGGTCATTGACCATTTTATCGATAACAACTGGTTTAAAATTGAAGTCGAATCGGATATTGAGTCGGCATTTTTGTTTAGCACGGATGGAAAGTTGATTGCTTCTTGGGGGAATACGCCGTATCAAGGGCAGTTTTCAGAATGGTTGGATTATGTCATTACCCACGAATCACCGTTCGACAATATTTTGTGCGAGGAGCGCTGCGTTCATTTTCATGCTACGCCGTTTTTACATCACGGAAGTTTTATCGGCGTATTCATTTTTGGTATCGATCTTGCCGATACGGTTTTAAAGATGAGAGACTTGACCGGTTCCGGGATTAGTATCTTAACGTTACCTCATGAATTCACAAATCCAAAAAAAGAATTACTTTCTATTCCGCCATGGCAAGCAAATATAGTGGCTTTAACGGATTCAGAACGCAATATCGGATTACTTAACGCTTTTAGTCGGCAATATCCTGATGGAATACCCGATCATCCGAAGATATTTAAGTTTGAGAATAGGACTTATGAGATCATCCCTTTTCCGTTTAACGGAAACAACAATACAGTACTTTTGATTATTGAAGACATTAGTCGGGGCTTGGACGAAATCAAAAAAGCGACTGCTCTCTATGCCATTAATGGATTGCTTAGTTTATTGTTGTCCGGCGGAGTATTGTTACTATTATTGATTGGACCGACGCAAAAATTAAAAAGACTCATTGCATTATTGCCGTTGATCGCAAAAAAACAATACGACTTAGTGGCTAAATTATTACTTCATTCGAAAAAACACAGTTTCTTTAAAGATGAAATTGATGTTTTGGAATCCGCCTCGCATCAACTGATTTCAACCCTTAAGCAACTGGACGATGAAGTTAATTTACGCACCCAACGCCTCTCCGAACAGGCTTTGGAACTGCAAATTGAAAAGAATTTTATTGACAATATTCTTAATTCGGCTCAAGTCATTATTATGACGGTCGATAGTGTGGGGCGCATTAAATCCGTCAATCAGTATGCGCAATATTTGCTTCAATATACGGAAGCCGAATTATTAAATACAGATTTTGTTGAATTTATTCCTACTGAAGAACATAGAGGAATGATTGAAAGTTCAATAACACAACTACTTGATAAGCATAATAATACCTTTCAATACGAATGTCCGATTTATTCCGTCGACGGTGCTCAACTCTATATCTCATGGTTTTTATCGCCATTAGTGCTCAAAGAGCTAGGTATCGATGCCGATCCTGAAGTTCTCATTGTCGGGTTGGATTTAACCGATAGACGCAAATCCGAAAAACAATTGACTTGGTTAGCCGAACACGACCCATTGACAGGTCTATATAACCGCCGAAAATTCGAAAAAGAGTTCGAGCATGCTATCAATATGGCGAATCGCTATCATCATCACGGCGGAACAGTTCTCTATAATTTTACATTATGAATCAATGAAATATAACTAATCCTGGACAAACATACATTTTTCCGATATAAATCATCCTGACATTCTATGTTTGGGATACCCGCTTTGAACCTTCAAGAGATCAT
>JAHJSQ010000118.1 GCA_018830325.1 Gammaproteobacteria bacterium | reverse complement strand
CACCTTTCACCTTTCACCTTTCACCTTTCACCTTTCACCTTTCACCTTTCACCTTTCACCTTTCACCTTTCACCTTTCACCTTTCACCTTTCACCTTTCACCTTTCACCTTTCACCTTTCACCTTTGTCAACAACTGCCTCAAATAGACCACAGGTATCGCATAGGTAATACCGCTAGGCTGGGACAGCACTTGCTCCTTACTTTCCTTGACGAAAACTTTGTTAATGATACCGACTACTTCGCCTGATTCAGGATCGTATAATGGGCTACCGCTATTTCCCGGATAAGCCGTTGCATCGAGTTGAAACACATCATAGGGGTTACGTAAGCGCTTAAGCATTTTTGTGTTCAATTGCCTAGACTGGATAACCGGAATCGCCATCGGAGTAATAGCCGACACAATACCTCGATGCGTCACCGGAAAAAGACCAAGCACCATACCTATCGGATAACCGGTAAAGGCGTACAACTCTCCTTCTTTTACTTTACTAGAATCTCCAAGCCTCATCGGCAGCAACCGGGCATTACCGGACAGCTTGAGAATGGCCAAGTCATGTTCGGGATCGGTCGCAATCTGTCTTGCCTGAACCATTTGATCCTTTCCGTCGCGACGAATAAAAACCGCTAAAGACTCCAAATGCCCTTCATCCAATTCTTTTGCTACCACATGTGCGTTGGTAATAACCAAACTTCCATCGCCAACGGCAAAACCAGTTCCTAAAAACAACCCTCTGGGGCTGCGCGTTCGCTGAAAAGTACCGACAACGACTATGCCGGGCTTAATTTTTTCAATCGTAGCAGGTAATGAATCGGATGCTAAACTTAAAGCCGACCACATCACACCGAAAAAAACCGCTAAAACAACCCCAAAAAAACCATAACTTCGACGCCGACTATTCAAATCAATTCTCCAATTCCACTCAATGCCCACTCTATCATTGTTGCCCAAATCCAAAAGCAGCCCAATTCACTATTCTCTGCTAACTGCTAACTGCTAACTGCTAACTGCTAACTGCTAAAATACTAACAGCCCTATTGCAAACGTTCACCAAAAAGAATTATCGAACTAAAACTTATCCGATGCTTGGTGGCGCTTCGATTATTCTGCTAGCATGTGCAACGCTTGGAACATCATGATCGGAAACCATCCAACAACCCGGTTACAAAATATGATCAGTTATCCTCCTCATTTATCTAAATCGACTCATGCAACAGACGCCCTCGAATTGAGAGAAACATCAATGCTTTGGCTATGCGCCGGCTTGTTGATTTTGGTTTTTACTCCGACAATCTTCTGGCTTATCGAACGCTGGACGATGAGCGTATGGCATAACGGGCACGGCATTCTGGTCGCCTTACTGGTTATTTATCTAGTCTGGGGAGAATTAAAAAAACGCAAGAACTTGCCGAGAAGCGCCAATCCTTGGGGATTTGCGATACTACTTCCGGCGCTAGCGGCGCATATGCTGGATACCGGCATGCATACCCAGCTATTGTCGGCCGCAGCACTTTTTTTGGCGCTACCGGGGCTCGCGCTGCTGTTTCTGGGCACCGAACGCAGCAAAGCCATTATTTTTCCGTTGGCTATACTCTTCCTCACTCTTCCGATCCCATTGGTATTTACCGAATCGATACACATGACATTGAGAATCATCGCCACGAAAAGTGTGGCGTGGTTACTCAAATTATTCGGTATTCCGGTTTATTCGTACGGAACAGTTCTGCAAGTCGAAAACGGCGTACTGCAAGTCGCCGACGCCTGCAGCGGCTTTTCTACGCTATATGCGGCAATCACGATCGCGATTTTAACGGCGTATTTCTGCAACAGCATTCGCCGGCGAATCTTACTGCTACTCATTGCCGCGCCGCTGGCCGTTGGCGTTAATATCGTTAGAGTGCTGGTGCTGACTCTGCTTGTCAACTGGTTCGGCTTGGATGTATTAAAAACCTCGGCACATGAAATTTCCGGCTTAATGACTTTTATGATTGCATTACCGATTATTTTCATGATCGGCCAAAACACTCCCGAAACTCCGCAAGCAGAGAATTGACATGCTATCCCCCCGTTATGCATTGCCTGTCTCGTTGATCCTTTCAATTGCCTTAATACCGACTGTCATCCACAATTATTTCAGCTTAACGGATCTAGACAGCCGTACGGTACAAGCCATAGAACAGGATCTGGGCCGGTTCAGTTCGCATCCGACCAAAAGAAATCCGAATTGGGGGGAGCTGACCTTCGGTGCCAGCGAGTGGATTGAACGCAGTTACCAAGACGGCGTAAGCCGACCGGTACGCCTATTTGCCGCACGGGCCTTCGATCATAAACGCCTCTATCATCATCCTGAACTGGCGCTGTCCTATGGCGGCGACTTCGACAACCAAGGGCTAATCATTCTTCCTGGAGAACCGCGCATTCCGGTTAGGATTCTTCGAAGTAGAAGTGGAAAAGGATTGGTCGCTTATGCATTACATTATCAAGACCGCTTTATCGAAAACCCGATTCTGCATCAGATTCAAGAATCATTGAAACTGCTGATAAGCCCGAGAAAGCCGATCACACTGTTTTACGTCTCCGATGCTCATACGCCTGTCGATAAGGATTTTCAAGACACACCGGCAGCCCTGTTGTTGCAAATGACTATCGCCGACTTTCTAGCTCAGCCTGAATAGGATTGAGCTTTAAAATCGTTTGAAAATGTTGTTTTGAATTGTTGAATAAAGATCATGCCGTCCATGGTACGGTGAGGTTGAGCCGGCATTCACTTCACGCCGGCCCAAAAAGAAGAGACTTACTGGTAAACAGGCTTTCATTACTAAGGAATATGCACAAAATAACTGCTACAAGTAGTAGGCTTTGCGGTGATTCGGTGACTCGCTTGACAGGACGCCGTGAACCCAGCACCTAAATTCCATAGGTCTTTGGCAATGATTCAAAATCATGGCTTAATTTAGGTGCTGGATGAATTATCCACGGTAGTTAACCATAGCCAATGGACTATGGAATTTAGCTGCTGGGTGAATACTTCCATGTAGGCTTGACGGCGGCTTTCCCTGCCACCGACACCTGTCAATCGAGCCACCGAACCCCCTCCCAGAAGTTATCGAAGTTATTTCATGCTTGTTCCTAAACGGTCGAATTAACCACCTTGCCATGAAGGCCATAAGCCTATTAGATCTCCCTTTGGCAAATCTTCTAGGCCTACTTGATTGCCTTACGGTTAAAAATCCAAATCAAAGTCATCGATATCGCCGAACTCTTCTTTCAATTTGCGTTTTTCCCAATAAAGCTCAATTTTTCTGCGCGCATCTACTTTGTCATAGGCCGATTTAGCTTTTTTACCGGCTATCAATTCATCTGAATCATCGATGCTGCCAACCTCATCTTCCTCATCTTCAAAATCCATATCATCCGACAAAACATCAGACGTAGATCCTGCCATAAATAATACCCTCAAGAAAAAAATTGCTTTTTATCGCGATATTTTTCAAATGTAAAGTATTTTTTAAAGCTCAAACCCAACAATCTTTCCGCATCGAAAACTTACGGCTGACATACTGTTGAAAAATGTCGCTACGGGATATCCGTTTTGCTCCGACTGGCAGTCTCCGACGAAAATTCTCGATGCTGATTCATCAACGGATCGGAGCGTTATTTTTCAGACCTTCCGACAAATTTCAGAACAAGGTTAGAAATATAATTGTCCGCGCATCATGAAGGTATCCAGATTGTTCGGTTCGCTGCCGTCAGCTTTTGTCACGGGCGAATCACTGATATCCAACACCCTGTCGTAGTTAGCCATGAAACGGATGTTCTTGTTGACATACCAGTTCAGAGCGATCGTCAAATTACTCATTTGTCCGCCCACGATATCGGCATCGTTCAGATCGGCCTCGGCATAACGTGCCGCAAGTTCCCAAGCACCGATTCCGCCGTTTTTGAAGCTGAAGTCTTGATTAGGATGAACATGATAGAACTTGCCTTTTTTATAGATGCGCGACTCGCCGGTCAGCGTCCACGAAGCTTCGGTATACCAGCCGTCGAAATCCAGGTTACCTTCACCCCCTTCTCTGTCCAACCACATGTGTGTGTATTCGCCGCCGACAGTGAACGGTCCGTAGAGCGCATTGGCCTCCAAACCGACCATCTTGATGTTATTGGTATCTTCAATATTGCCCGTG
This sequence comes from Gammaproteobacteria bacterium, assembly GCA_018830325.1. GTDB lineage: Bacteria > Pseudomonadota > Gammaproteobacteria > Methylococcales > Methylomonadaceae > Methylotuvimicrobium. The sequence goes on along the minus strand of JAHJSQ010000118.1, from coordinate 3,222 downwards.
TCGAGCAACTTTAGATTGGACATGTGGCTGGTTTCATACGAAAACTTGACGGGATCGTCGTTGACTTCATCCTTGGCATCCGGCACGCGATAGTTACCGGCGACGCCCAAATGGATCACTTTATCCTTTTCCTGGATAGGTGCATAGGTCAGACGAGAGTTGATCGCCCACCCTTCGTCGGCTTCTTCATTTTCTATATTAGGATCGACGGTTTCGCCGTAAATACCGACCTGAGCGGTATAATTGTCGCCGAAACGCGATAGATTAAGACCGATGGCACGATCGACAGTCGGCCCGTTGAGCGTATTCATCAACGAGCGCTCCATGAACATCATGTCATTCGAACTTTCCTGCAATTCGCGGCTGAATGCTTGTTTTTGCGCACCCAGCGTCACTTCCATGAAGCCAAGCCCTTTGTAATTGACGAACAAGTCCTTGATCGCAACGTCATTGTCGGCGAAATCGACCTGCGTCTTGAAATTCCAATCCCTGAAAAATGTTCCTAAAAACTCCATACGCGCGCGGCGAATCTCGGTTCCGTCGTTGGCTTCGACGTGGGGGTGCTTAACGGGATCATAACGATTGACATAACCGTCGCCGCTGCTGTACGAAGCATCGGCATGAATACGACCGGCCAGATTGAATTTGAAATCGCCGTCGACGGTTTCGAATTGAACGCCTTTGTGATCCAACTTGACTTTGACATCGTTTGAAGCCAATTCTTGCTTGTCGGCTTCCGACATTTTTTCTTTTCCCAGGAGATAATCGTATTGTTCTTGGGTAATTTTTTCATTGGCCAATAGTATGTCAAGCAAGTCCTTGTCGGTGGCATTGGCCGAATGGCCGCCTAAAACCGTGAATAACAATGCGCAGGTTGAAACAACGCTCTTTAAATTGTTTGCCATGAGTTTCTCTTCAATTCTTATAATTAATATCGATCAAGGTTCGGTTCGTTCTACATATTCCTCGTAGACAAGAAAATCCTTGCTTCCTGTATTTAACGGTTACACGCTTGAATGTGCATGTCGGTTATTAAATGACATTTTTGTGACATTTTTATGACAAGTACCGATTATTAATTCACTCAGCTCTCCAACACCCCAAATAAGTGCTACGCGATTTAAAGGAATTGCCGCCGAATTTTAGGCTCTCCAGGATTTCCCGTGGCAATGTATATTGATAACTTTCACAAAATTAGAATACGTTTAAGTTGCTGATAAAAAGTTAATTTTTATTGTCTTTGCCATGTCAAAACGCTGGTATTGCTTCTACTGCGGGAAATCCTGAAGAGCCGATTTTTATTGAACGAGAAAAGAGAGATAAATGCGGACGGGCCTGATTTCTTAAAACTTTACGCAGTCTGAACAACTACATCTGTAAGAACCGCGTTGATAGGACCCAAGCATCCTAACTACCGACACCCGCAGCGACCGAACGGTATTCCTGGACGTCTAATTGACAAGCCTACGAGGCATTCAGTAAACTGCTTAAACATGCCATTTTCACAGCGTGTCGCAAGAAGGTCCTACCCGTAACACGAGACCGTCGATCCGATTTTTTTCCGAATCATTCGTTCAGCGAAATTCACGAAAATCGATTACATCGACGCCGATTCGAGAATCTTGCCGTAAAAGGAACTACCCGTCATGACTCATCCGATCATCGAATCATTTCTACGTCACTCGATCGAACGTAAGGATTACCAAGTTGTTCGGCAATTTTTGGAGGAGTTTCAACCGGCCGATCTATGCGATCTGATTCAGCAAGAATCCTTGCCGACCGCGCTGGATATTCTGAAATTTTTATCTTACGAACGACGCGCAAGGGTGTTCGGTTATCTACCCAATACGCTGCAGGAACAACTCGCCGCGGAAATGAGCGATGACGACGTATCGTTGCTGTTGAAACACATGGACGCCGACGAAGGTGCGGATTTATTAAATCTATTGCCTGAAGAACGCCATGACGGCGTGTTACGTTCGATCGCCAGAAAAGAACGCGAAGACTTGCGCCGTTTGGCCAGCCATTCCGAAGGCACCGCCGGCGCAATCATGACCAGCGACTATGCGGCGATCCCAGCCCATGTCAAAGTTAGCGAAGCGTTAAATATAGTCCGCACGACCGCCCCGGGCGCTGAAACGATTTATCAGATTTTCGTTACCGACGGCCAGCACCAGCTTTTAGGCACGGTATCGCTACGCGAACTGATTTTGGCACCGCAAACGGCCAAAATCCAAGACATCATGATGACCGATATCGTCACGGTTTCGGTCGATGCCGCGCAAGAAGACGCGGCAAAAATCATTAGCCGCTACGATTTACTGGCCTTGCCGGTTATCGATAGCGAAAGCCGTTTAGTCGGCATTATTACTTATGACGACGCGATGGATGTCGCCGAAGCCGAAGCCACCGAAGACATGCATAAAAGCGCAACAATCGGTAATCTGGAAGGCAATTTTCGAGACGCTCGGCTACTCACGCTTTATCGCAAACGCATCGTTTGGCTCATTTTACTGGTATTCGGCAATCTATTCTCCGGAGCAGGAATTGCTTTTTTCGAAGACATGATCGCAGCTTACGTCGTGCTGGTATTTTTCCTGCCGGTTCTGGTAGGCAGCGGAGGTAATGCAGGATCCCAAGCGGCGACCTTAGTTATTCGCGGCTTGGCGACCGGTGACGTCGACCTTAAAGATTGGGGCCGATTATTGGGAAGGGAGTTGGTTATCGCGTCCGGTTTGGGCTTGACGATGGCAATGGCTATTTCTATGGTCGGTCATTTCCGCGGGGGCGATGAAATTGCGCTGGTCGTCGGGTTAAGCATGGTGTCAATCGTGATCGTAGGCAGTCTAGTCGGCATGTGTTTACCGTTTATACTAAATCGCTTAGGCTGGGACCCTGCCACAGCCAGCGCCCCGCTAGTCACAACGATTGCCGATTCGGCCGGCGTATTAATCTACTTCTCGATCGCAATGGCGATACTGGGGTTGCCGGTTTAGGGTGAGCGGTGAGCGGTGAGCGGTGAGCGGTGAGCGGTGAGCGGTGAGCGGTGAAATGATTCGGCTTTTAATCCATTTGTCAAGCCCTAATTTCCTCTTTCCTCTTTCCTCTTTCCTCTTTCCTCTTTCCTCTTTCCTCTTTCCTCTTTCCTCTTTCCTCTTTCCTCTTTCCTCTTTCCTCTTTCCTCTTTCCTCTTTCCTCTTTCCTCTTTCCTCTTTCCTCTTT
>JAHJSQ010000117.1 GCA_018830325.1 Gammaproteobacteria bacterium | reverse complement strand
TCATTCTGGCAACTTGAACACCGATTCTGGAAAATCCAGAAAAGTGTTCAGCTTGAAACCAGAATCAGTGTTCAACTTGAATCAGAATGGGTGTTCAGATTGCTCCAGAATGGGTGTTCAGGTTGGGCCAGAATATGCAGTTTGCACGTAATTAATCCTTCGACTGATGGGATCGATGACGGGCACAAGCTCGGGCGTGACCAAGACCGTCAGCGCATCCTGCAAGGTCATGGGGCCAAGACTCCGTTGAACATCGGGCAACGGGTTCAGGAACATTCGAGCGGCGTTCGGATTCAGTGTTGGCGGACTTTCCAAGGTATACCCGCTTCGTCTCAGAAGATAATGGACGGCTTCTCCGACAGTTTGCAGGTCGCTGGGAATTGTGACGGTGATGATGACCTGAAACGGTTCCCGTTGCGGGAGCGTTGGGATTGCTGGAACAAACGAGTATCGACCGGTCTGGACGACTGCGGCAGGTTTGATTTTTTCGCTGATTAATGAATAACGGGTTTCGTTGATTTCCGGAGCAGGTATTTCAGCCGACGCTAACGTATTAAGTTCGTTGTTCGGTACTTTGCCGCCTTGCGTGGCACAGCCGGCGACCAGCGATAGTGCGAAGCACTGGAACAGGATTTTTATGGAAATATTCATCATGTCGACTCTGTGATAGCTGGCTTTTGTTACACAGGAGTCTGCGGGTTTGCTGGGATTTCAACAATAAAAAACCCTTTTTACGATTTCATAGGGTTTACCCTTTTCCGGATAGGCCCCTTTCCTTTAGGGCTCCCTTCCCTTCGTCCCTTTGTCCTTTTTCCATTCCTTTTGAAACCATTTCCCGTACTTCTTCTTTTACGCCTTTTTACCTTTTTTGTCCGGCGTCAATTATCTTTGCCGGTTTGACGTCAATGATCATGGGCCGATCCTATTGAATGGATGTGTTTATGGATGGCCGTAAGGATTTGTACTTAAAAATGAGCAATAGCGCCCATGGTGGTGTTGGGCTTTCCGGCGGGGACGGTCGATGGCTTGGGTTTTGGGAGGTGGATGTTTTAAGACTCGGAGTCAAGTCGCTCGTCGACTCACAAGAACCACTCAACCCATATTTCCGAATGGCTAAGTAGAACCCTTAGCAGTCATCGATAAACTACTTCTAAAAGAAGTAACAGAAAATCACCGGCGCAACCGATGATTTATTGTTAAATTTCAGGCTTTATGTAATTTTTAACCATGAATACCTATTGTCAACTTGTTCCGACCCCATGCTCTGGCACTTGAAAGCTATTTAATTATTGGAATTAAGTTGTCCACATGCGGCTAATACGTCATCGCCTTTAGCGCTTCTTATTAAAGTAGGGATTTTAAAAGTATCTAAAACTTCTTTAAACTTTTCAACTTTATCCAAACTCGGGCGCTTGTAATGTGATCCCGGGTATGGATTGAAAGGAATTAAGTTGATATAAGCACTTTTGCCAGCGAGTAACATCCCGAGTTGCTCAGCGTCGTTTGGTGAATCATTAAAATCTTTTATTAGTAGATATTCGTAAGTAATAAATTGTTTTTTATTTAAAGGTATCTTGTCAATATAGGTCAATACCTCATCTAGTGGATATTTTTTATTAATGGGAATAAGTTCATTTCTCTTTTCTTCAAATGGCGAATGAAGAGATAATGCAAGGTTCACTCCAGGGATTTCCTGGCTCCACCTTTTAAGTCCAGGAATATAACCGGCTGTTGAAATAGTGATTTTTTGGACACCCACTGAAGTTCCGTGTTGAGATAAGAAAATTTCACACGCTTTTTTAACAGCATCAAAATTATGTAAAGGCTCGCCTTGCCCCATAAAAACAATATTTATAATCCGCTCTTCTCCAGGTCTATTTGTCGCCAACCAACGCCAAGCCTGCAGGAACTGACCAACAATTTCATGGGTGGTCAAATTCCTTTTCAGCCCTTGTTCTCCGGTAAAACAAAACGAACAATTCATTGCGCAGCCAACCTGTGATGAAAGGCAAATTGAATATTTATTGTTAAACGGGATTAGGACGGTTTCAACCTTATGATTGTCTTTAAGCTTAAAAAGAAATTTGACCGCTCTATCTTTTTTTGACTCATAAACCGTATCAATTTCGGGCAGAGAAAAGTCGAAACTTTTCTCAAGAAAGGCTAACGCCAATTTAGAAATTTTATCACGCCACTGAGTGACTTCTTTTTTCTTATAATGCCAATTGAAAAGTATAGCGGATACTGACGGGTTTAAGTTATTTTGATTTATAATCGCCTCTAAATCAGAATAGCTTAGGTCATAAAAAGACTGTTTCAAAAGTTTCTCCTGGCATATTAATAATTCAATGACTCATTTTCTTAGGGGATCTAGCAGTGGCTTCAGACCGTTATGATCAATTTCCTGCATCAAGGCCAATAGCCGGCCCAATTCACCGTTTGGAAATCCTTCTCGTGCAAACCAGTTAAGGTAATGGCCAGGCAAATCCGCGATGACTCGCCCCTTGTATTTGCCGAAAGGCATAGCAAATGTGACTAGCTTTTTTAAGTCTTCCGAATTCATGATGGTGGCTCGAAATCAACCAATTTAACCTGGCGCTAGTGTAGACAATGACTTGTCGTTACTTGTAACGGGATCGACACAGGCTTATCCACAGATTCTGTGGATTAAATTTGGGCACTATGGTGGATGGTTTATTCCTTTTCGTTATCTGAAAGCACCGTGTATTCGGCGGTAATACTGTCACCCTCTGTACCGTGCATGGTTTGTTTCTGCGCAGATTTCATCATACGCCATGCTTTGAATCCCAAAATTCCAAGAGGAATCAGCAAAACGGCAAAAAACACGGAAAAGACTAGTGTTCCAACGATAGCTCCGACAATCATAGCCGGAATTGCCAGGATTTTGGAAATGCTAAGATGGGAATTTTTTTCAACCTGATTTTCAAGTCGCTGCTGAGAATTTTCCGAGGTGCTGATATGAATGGTTCGCTTGTAGATTTTGAACATAGGCCGGGCCAAAGGTTGAAGACGGATAGATCGTGTTGGACGAAGGTGTCGTCGCCCGCACGATGGCGCAAGCAGTACAGCGGTATTTTACTATTCGCCTAATCGAAAGCCGGCATTATAAGAGGTATGTACTGTCGAATATATTTTGGCAAACAGCATGAGGTATACGGTAATGAAGACAATGCCCATTAGCAAAGCGTTTACGCTGATCGAGCCTGGCCCTGTTGTGTTGATTACGACAAATGATGGCGAGAAGAATAACATTATGACCATCTCTTGGACGATGGTCATGGATTTTTCACCGAGATTTGCCATAACGACGGGATCCTGGAATTATTCCTATAACGCGCTTCGGAATTCCAAAGAATGCGTCATTGCTATACCAACGGTGGATCTAATAGATCAGGTGGTTTGGGTGGGGACTTGTTCCGGTGCCGATACGGATAAATTGGAAAAATTTGGACTAACCCCACTCAAGGCAAAGCAGGTCGCAGCGCCACTGATCAAGGAATGCTTGGCAAATATTGAAAGCAAGGTGATCGATATCGTCGAAAAGCACAATATCATTGTCCTTGAAGGTGTTGAGGCGTACTTTGATGAATCCCGAGAAGAGAAGCGAACCATTCACGCGATCGGTGATGGGACCTTTGTAGTCGATGGCGACAAGTTGGACCGACGGGAAATGATGCGATCGAAACTTCCAGAAGGTGTCTAAAGCTGAAAATCTTGAAAATGTGGCGTTAAATATTACCGCAGCAGGGATTGAGGTCGAATCGGCAGCACAGTGGGCATGTGGAATGGCAGGGGAGTAACGAGTCCCAAAGTTGGCACGAATGGATGACCAATTAGCGAGAAGGAAGCCTTGAGACCAGAACAGTGTAGCCTCGCCTCTCCATCAAACAGACTTCAAACCAGCTACGCGGGTTAGCCGCCGATTATATTGAATGTCGAACGGTGACGTTCTGGATTGCAACCACCATCATACTGATATTGTTGATTGTCGGAGATTGGCAGAGCTTGTTCTGTCAAAATTCGACCCATAAGCGACATTCACTCCGATTTTGCCAATATCCGCAAATTAATAATATGCAGATGTTAGATTTGCAGAAGTATGCTGGGTTAAATAATAATTAAACTAAGCTACGAAGCTATTGAAGCTAGATGTCACTGTCGCTCAATCCAGCTCTAACATACGACTTAATTATCTAATAGCACAGGATTACACATATGGTGCCAAAAATTGGTATCTATGGTTTTGATTCGGCATGGACCGACAACCCAAAGCAACCGGGCAGTATTTGTGCGCTGATTGGTGTTGATCAAAACTGGGTGTTTCATGAACCGAGGCTCGCACGTTTTGACGAAGCGCTTGCATTTATTCATGCCCATCCGGCTCAAAAGCAGATCATTGCCTTAGATCAACCAACCATTGTTAATAATGCCACTGGCATACGTCCAGTCGAGCGTGTTGCCGGGAGTATAGTAAATAAACTTGGCGGAGGAGTTCAGCCTGCGAATCGGGGGCGAGCCAATATGTTTGATGCTGCGGCACCGGTTTGGCGATTTATTGAATCTCTTCAAGCGTTTCAAAATCCGTTTGCCGCTCGAGCAGAAGATCATGGACGCTTTTTGATTGAGGTGTTTCCCGCTCTTGCCATTCCCTCTTTGGTGCCAAACATCTGGCAACGTGGACGTGCTGCTAAATACAATCCAGGACAAGCGGCAAAATTTCAATTGGTTGATTGGCAAATCGTATGTGCAGGGCTGATTGAGTGCGCATTGGATTGCGGCTTACAAACGGTGATCGATTATTTACGAAAAGAGCAAGTCAAACCTAATCCCACGAAGTCGGACCAAGATCGGCTCGATAGTATCATTTGTTCGCTGATTGGGTTTTACTGGCTAAAATCAGGATTGGTCGCAAATTGTGTGATTGGGGATGAGCATCATGGTTTTATGGTCACACCGGTACAACCTGCCATTCAGTCGATTTTGCAACGTGCCGCTGCTGAAAAATGGGTTTCATTCAATCAGCCTGCAGGATTTAGTACGACAGGTCTCACTACAACCACCCAATTTACCTCAGACTACAGTCACTCAACGCAAAACAAAAAATCTAAACCAATAACTGAGATACACGGCAAGCCATTAGCAAAATCAAGCAATACCCAGTCTGGTTTGAGCTACGATGCGGTGTACTTGATGTTAATCGAAGCCGCGAATGCTAGATGCATTTTGACTTATGGTGACGTATTGGAACCATTTGGCATCAAAGCCAACTCGTTTTCTGTGATGGGTCGATTAGTGCCGATACTGAACCGAATTGCTCGGCAAAATCTGCAAAGAAAGGAACCTCTGCTCACCTCACTGGTGGTTGCAAAAACTACGGATATTGCTGGCGATGGCTTTTATCTACATCTAGGTTCGAGGCCGTTTACTGACAACGACAAAAAGCGACTGTTGAAGCTTGAGCAGGCAAAGGTTTTCGATTTCGATTGGTCTTCTTCGTAATCCCAAGCTTTGAATGACTGGTTTAGGTATTGCAGCCGACTACCCCTAAGATCATTGAATGTCGAAAATGACCGATCTTTCAAAAAAAATGATTGATATGAGCTAATGCCTCCTTTGAAGCACTAGATAACAGTCTGTTTTAATAATTTTTTTGTAAATTTATTGATGATTCACTTCTTCTTATAATATGATGCATAAACACATACACACACATTATTAGAGATTTTTTTATGGCAACAACACGTTGGAATCTAGCTGTCTCCACCGAAACTGATCGCTCCCTTCGGCTGTTTTTGGCCAGTCAAGGAGGCGGCAAAAAGGGCGATTTATCACGTTTTATTGAGGAGGCTGTCCGGGCGCATATTCTGGAACTGACCGCCGAACAAGCCAAGGCTGACAATGCCATGGTTAATGAAAAGGAATTAGACTCAATAGTTGACGAAGCGCTCGAGTGGGCACGTAAACGCTGAGGAGAGTTGTCCTAGACACCAATATTTTATTTAGTGCTTTAATTTCCCCTCACGGTTTTCCAGATAAAATTTATCGGGCATGGCGATCAGCTCGCTTTGATGTTGTAACCTCGCATGAACAGCTAGAGGAGATACGCCGGGCAAGCAGATACCCAAAATTTAAGGAAATCCTTCAACCCACTAGAGTAGGCACTATGGTTAATAACCTTCAACGTGCCATCGTCCTAGAGCGGCTCACTATCGAAATTGAAGTAGAGGATCCTAACGACGCTTTTTTGCTTGCGATAGCTATTGCTGGTGATGCCGATTATCTAGTGACAGGGGATCATCGTTCAGGTTTGTTGCAACGCAGCAACATTGGTAGAACACGCATTGTTAATCCTGCGGAGTTTTGCGCTGAGGTGCTGTAAGCAGGATATCACCTCGATATAAAAACATTGAAATTTTGATTCTCCATACCAGCTGTTCGATAATTTAATGCTTTCACTTCAATTAATGTGACAGTCTGCCCCAAACCGGTCGGTCTCTTAATTTAGATGCTTAAATGTCGCTTGGGTAGGTTATTGCGGTCGTTCAATATGTGTCTTTGCAATTATCCCGATCGGTTTATACCTATCGGAGATCAAAATTCGGCACCGGGGTGCCCGTCAAAGGACGCCGTGAATACGTCCATGTAGGCTCTATGCCAGCTCCATGCTGGCAAAGCCTTTGCCGAGCACCCCGGCACCTCCTAAGACACTGCCGAAAGTTGAAGTGCTAAAGGTATATCATGAATGAAATGTCGGTTATACCGTTTAGAAAATCTAGCGCTGAAGCTGCATTATTGACAATTGGGCAGGGAAAGCCGTATGTTAGCCAGGTAGAGATAATAACTTGGGCCTCAGTCGTCGGCAACCACTTTTGAGTTTCGACGAAGGGCATTCAACCCTTAAATTTCCAACATGATGCGGAGCTTCTTAGATGGCAATAGTTCGAAAGTTTACGATTGGCGTTCAACCTTTTGCAAAGTCTTTCCGAATACACGGACTGGGCGGAGTAATCACCGACGCTGTGCTTAAGCTAAGAGGGAAAACGTTGCCAGACGACTATTTCTCTGACATAGGCTTCAATGCTGAGAGAACTGCCTATCGTTTGAGTAGTGACGATCAAACCAACTCACTGCAACTTACAGAAAACACCATTACCTTAACCAAAGACTACTACGACTCAAAGACCTCGTTTGATTTCAAGAAAGTGCTTGAGGAATTCCGAACTATTTGGGGTACTGTAAATGGAGTACTAAAACTCGTCGACATCCGTCGCATCGGAATGGTAGCAGAGTATCGATACTCTGTTGATAACAAGAATCCAAGTATATGGCTGCACTCCAAGCTGACCAACGTTCCCACTAAATCCGCGACAGATAAATTCACCATGCGCTTTGAGGAGCGGGAGTTCGCGAAAGACGGTGGCATTCCAGACCCAAAGAAGGCAGATTTTTTAAATTGCATTTACACCATCTACGACAGCATCTCCGATATCGATCATCCGGTGGCCGGCTTTGTTGATGTGGATGTGGACGCTCAGCGATATTTCACACCACTTCTGAACGGAAACGTACCAGATGAAGTTCTCAAACTATACAAGCACTTTGAGTCCTCGCAGCGCAGAATCGACGAGTTACTAGTTTCTTTGGGCGCCACCCATGGCAAAAGGTAAGCCCCGAATACCGCCACCGCGGCAAAAGTCTCGCCAGCTTCTTGACAATGCAGAAACGGCTGCGACCGCGACTTCTTTTGAACAGCCGCCTGAGCCCATTTCACGGAGACAACGCAGCGAGCGCGTTGATACTCCAACTGCTGAGATGCGTGGAGCGCCTCCAACCGACTGGAGCAAGGTTGGAGTCTGGGTTGCAGTTGCCACGTTCTCCATTGGCCTTATAATTACAGTCGTATGGAACTATGCAGACACGGTGAATTCAATAAAGAACCTAACCAGTGACGTGGGAGACTTGAAGAAGCGCGCCGACGACCTGTTTAAGTCGTCAGTGGACACTTCGGCGCGTCTCTTGAACCTGGAGAGGAGGGCTCAGTTGGAGACATCATCACCTAATCCAGCATCTTCTACGAGCGCCTTAAAGCAGCGTAATGCCCAACCCATCATTCCACCGGACGCTGCGCGATAAAGCCGCGCAGCGCCGGTGAATTCAATTCGTTATTTCCTAATATTTAAAAAGCCCCCGAAAAGTGGCTTTGTATTGCTAAGATTTAAAACGGATCTTTGAGTTCGTTTCGCTCCCTCGTCGAAGCTCGTCTTTCAAAGATTCCACAAGAATACCGCAATAATACCGGTATTCTTGTTTTCGTTATCTAACCTATCAGCTTTGTCTCTAATTTCATCCAAACTGACGAATGCTATAGTATTCGTCATCGATTTGATGGGCGACCAGGTTTGTCACTTGTCTATCGACTAATATTCGCTGGGTAACAGCATCACGCGACGCTCGCCATCCTCGATCAAATAAAACCGCCAGTCTCCAACCTGCATGTCGGTAAAATCGATAGTATAGGTCGCAATCAGGCCGTCGTTGCCGTCCGTGACCGTGATAACGGCTGTTTTGTCATCGGCTACTTTCATCACCACCGAACCAAAATATTCCTTGCGTTTGTCCAGTTCCGGACAGGCTTCCAGCGCCATTTTATCCAGAAACCAGTAAGCACCGTGTTCTCCGCCGTTTTCAGCGAAAAACTTGACGCCGTCGGTGTAGATCATCCGCTTGATGAACGGATGGCGATACCATTGCTCAGTGCCGGTAAAATGAGCCAGCGCCGAAGCAAATTCACTGGTATCAAGACGTGTGTTGTTTGCGGTCTGTGTGTTCATGGTTTGCATGTTTTTCTCCAGTTGGATTAAAGAAACCGGAGAATTCAGACCGCCGCAACGCGGGGAATAAATTCCCCGGTTGGGTTGATATAAACGTCCGCACGATTCTCGCAGGAACCGGCCGCCGGCATGGCAGACTCGCGGCGGCTAAAGGCTGTCACTGAAACGCAGTGACCACGGTAAAAGTCGTCAGTATCGCCAAGACAGATGCTTTTTCCAATACCGGCGAGACCGGTACTCGAAAAAGCCCCTGATAAGGGTCGAATATCAGAAGCGGTTACTTGTTGTCGTTATCAAGTTTCGCTTGTCTGAACTGGTTTAGGTCGTCATTGTCGACGCGATCCTCACTGTTATGAAAAAGCGCCGGGAATACAAGCCCCAACCGGGATGATGTTTCCCGGCTGGGTGGGTGAAATACTATTGGTTAAGCGGCTTCCACTTTAGCGACTTTACCTGTTGGGTCGAGACGGATCCGAAACGACTTTCCGTACAACAGCGGACAGCCGGAAAAATCCGGCAATAACGAGGCCACCGCATCCGTCGGATCGGTCGTCGTGTTGGCGATACAAAACCGCGATAACGCTTCGACATCGGCTTCGTGTAAAGCCTTTTGGAAGTCGTCATATTCGTTTTCGTATCGTCCGACCTGTTTCAACACGAACCCGGAAGCGTCCTGCTTCGGAATGATCGCTTCGCAATCGTTATCGCTCCCCAGGTAAACGGCGTCATCGTGAATTTCAATCGTTTCGTCGCCCAGGTGAATTCGGTAGTAGTCGCAAAACCGAACATTGATCGAAGTCAGCTCACCATCGAAAATGTATCGATCGGTCACGTTGACCGGCTCGATCCGCAGTTCCTGGGTTTGAAGATCGTCAATCAAATCGTGTAGCCAATGGCCGCTATCGAGGTATCGCTTATCATAGACAAGATACCCTTTTTTCCATGCAAACAGATAACGCCCTGCGCCATCCTGCTCGATCGCGTCATCGATCGTTGCAATCCCTCGCGCCTCGATCTCATCGCGCGTTACCGGTTTGCGCGGATATTCCAAAAAATCGCCAAACTGGCAGCTACACACCGGATAACTCACGATTTCTTGCAGCACTTGCCAAGGCACGACCGGAACATCGTTGAGTAGATGAAGTAACCGCCAGTCGCGCATTATTTGATAAAACATGGCGAATTCTTCGGCTGCCAGCGTCATCTTCATCGAACGCAAGCGCTTTTCGATTGCTTGTCTCAACACTGCCGTGATCCACTCGATCGTGTCCTCCTCGTCGATCAACTTGTCTCGATCCGGCAATCTGGCGTCGAAACGCGATGAATTTAGATGAATGACATGATGTCGATCCGAGTAAAAGCTGGGTGTACGGTATATCGGCAAGCCCTGAAGATAAACCTCGTAGCTGGAATTTCTGAGGGACGGTTTAACCAATCCGTGTAAATACACCTTGCCGATTTCCGTATCGATAAAAACCAAATAATCGGAATCTTCGGCCGCCGGCCGCTCCAGGCATTCTCCGTTAAAATAGACCGGAATCGGAAAGCCTCTGGCCAAGATCCTCAAGGTGTTGAGAATAGTTTGTTCATCCAGTTCCACACCGACCAGCACGATATCGGTGGTGCCTTTCCATTCGCAGGGAGTCACCGGTATCTTCTTGAATGTCAGAATATCCTGCGTATTCGCTGAGATTTCTTTGTCATTGCTTGTCACCAAGATATGGCGACAGGCGAACAAAGCGGATAAGAATCCGATCCCGAACGGATGCTCCCGGTTAACAAGTTCCGTCTTCCATCCCGACTCCGCAACCGAGAGCAGTGTTTGCATAGACTCGATGCCGCAGCCGTCGTCCGAAACCACCAGCGTGTTGGAATCCGTGGCGGAATCTAGCGTGTAATTGAATCGCACAACCGATGCCCCGGCCCGCCTGGCGTTCTGCATCAGTTCACTCAGGACGGTGGTCTTGTTGGTGAAACTGTACTTCAAGCTTTCGACCCATTTTTGTGGATTCACTTTCATCGCGACTTCTTGTTCGTGTGTCATGGTATTGCTCCAGTAGATGAATATTAAAAAACAGGAGAAACACGCATCCCACCAGGGAATCAGTTTCCCCAGTGGGTTAATAACGGTTGGGTTTTTCAAAAGGCGTCGTTACGCTACTTCGTCAAAATCAGCTTCGAATTCGTCGTCAAGCGCTTTGGCCGGGCGAACGGTGTACCATTCGTTGCCGGTCGGCGAATCGTGATGAAAATTCTGAATCCTGATAATGTTCTGCTCCAGAAAGACTTTAAACGTGCAATCGGTTTTCGGCAGAATGTTCGCCAAAAACGTTTTGCCGTCGTCGGCCTCGAAGTCCAGTAAATCCTGATCTTCGCAGGCGATGTGAAAAGCTTCGTCTTCATCATCGGCCTCGCCGTTTTCGACCAGGAATTTTGCTTGTTGTATGGCGATATCGCAGGTATCCCATACCAAAAACGGAAGGGATTCGTTCGACTCAGTTTGAATTTGATGGGTCATCGTGTTTCTCCGGTAATAAAAAATCGGGGAAACACGCATCCCGCCGGGGAATTGGTTTCCCCGGTTGGCTTGAAAGATAACAAACTCAATCAGGCGGCCGCCCGATTCGTTTTAATGGCTTTCATTGCTTCGGCCAATGTCCATAACGCTTGGTTGAGTTGAACATTGCCGTCGATCCCGTTAATGCGGCGAGTGTTGACCACTTTCCGTTGCCCCTTGGCATTCGTTCGCCTGACCGGAATTCCACCTCTGATCAGATGTTCCTGAATCACGTTAAACGTCGTCCAAAGATCGTCATTGGAATCGGCATTACGCCGGCGTTTCAAGACTTGATCCGGCGCCGGTTTATCCGCTCCTTCCTGGAAGCGCAATGGCAACGAGGCCTTGGCGAAGGCGCGTTGCTCGTCGGGCGTCAATTCGATCGCAGCCATCTCCTCTCGGGATTCGGAAATCCGCTCGAAGTTGTTCAGCACCTCATAAGCGCCTTCGATGACGTTACCGACGACATCGCCGCGATGTTGAACGCGAACGTCCTGAAAGGTGTCACCACAGACCATGCCGTTTTGGCAAACGAACCGGTAACAGCCGGCGAGCATTTGATAACTGGACGATCCGTCATGCGAATTGAGCAGGATGATTTCATTGGTCTCGCCCTGCCCTTCGATTTGACTGGCATGACGCAAGCGCAGCATGTGCTTGGCGAAGCCTTCGCGGGAATCATCGCGCACCCGTGCCTGGCAGGCCATGAACGGTTGAAAACCTTCCTTTCTTAAGGCTGCCAAAACTTGGATCGTCGGGATGTAGGCATAGCGGTCCGAACGCGAATTATGCGCGGTATCAGCAAAGATCGAAGGCACGGACAAACGTAATGCGTCGTCCGTTAACGGATAGTCGGCCCGGATCAAAGGCGATCCGGAACTGAAACGTGAACTTAAGGTTGACATGGTGTTTCTCCTGATTAATAAATAAAAAACCGAAGAAACACGCATCCCGTCGGGGAATTGGTTTCCCCGGGTTGATGACTAATGACTAAGGCGTCTGCACGATTCCCGCAAGAACCGGCCGCCGGCAAAGCAGACTCGCGGCGGTCAAAGGTTTTCACTGAAACGCAGTGAACACGTCATAAAACACAGCGACACCTATCAACCTAAAAAGAGCAGTTGGCAAGTGTTGTAGACCGTTCGTGCTGAGCCAAGTCGAAACATGAAGGGTCTACAACACTTTCACCGACCTGGTGAAGCTTCAAACTACCGTTCACCCTTCGTCAGCGCTCTCTTGAGCGTAGCCGAAGGGCTCAGGGCGAACGATAGTTTGAGGCTCTCAACTGCTCTTTTTAGGATCAATAACGGATTCCTGAAATAGGCCGCCGGGAAAAAGAGGAATTAGGGTAATACTTAAAAAATCCCCCCTCAATCCCCCTATTTCTTCAAGAAAGAAGCCAAGTCGAAATTTGTTGTAGAGGCAGGGGTAAAAATGATAACCCGGTTAACGTGACATTGAGACTGACGTTTAACTCTTGAGCGATTCTGACACGGGAAGACAAAGGCGCAAGAAAAAACCCTAAATGAAACGGCTATGGTTTTTGGTTTCGCTTCGTTCGTTGGCTAGCTTTCCGGACCTTAGACTCAATCGACTGCCGATTTAACCCGGACTGTGTGCCGAACAGTCAATTGCCCTTGTCGGGCCTATGGCCGGCATCGTCTGTCATTAGCAGTTGAAACGACTGAGGTTTCATCCAGGCACCGACTGTTTGCGGCCTGGGTTATCAGGCAGGTCACCGGTTTGTGATCGCTCAAGCGCAGGCCGGAAGGAAGTTGCGCAGTGATTCGATCGAAGCACTCGTGTTCGACTTTGCCAGCGTGGGCTTCGACGCAGAGCGGCAGGCGGTTTTTGACGAAGGCTTGCGTAAACAGAATGTGATCTAAAAGGATGTGCGGATCGCGATTCGGTTCGATCCGGTCGTTGAACCGTACCGACCATCTGAGCTCGGCCGGATAATCGAACAGCGCATGATTCAGGTATTTCTCGGCTGCGAAGACGTCGCCTTGAAGATTGTCGAGCAGATCGAAGAACAAAAATTGCCGTTCGAACAGTTCTTTGCCGGGACCGTCGTTGAAATCACCCATGAGCATAATCGCCGGATTGACTTCCTGTCGAAACCGGTGATCGAGGTAATACCGCACGTTCTGCGCTTCGGTCGCCAGTTTGATGCGGTTTTCTAAGGTCGCCTCGATGTATTTTCGGCGCGTTTCGGCGTCTTCGCTGTGGTAGTTACCGACCGTGGTCAATTTGCTCTTGAAATGGCCGCCGATCATTTCGACTTTCGTGTCGCCCAGGGTTACGGTCAATACCTGCGGGTGCCGGAAATGGTTATGGGCCGTGGTATCGATACTGCCCCAACGATGCACCGGCCAATTGGCCTGGTGTTCGGCATCCGGCGAGGCTTGTTCCGTGTAATCGCGCCAGACCGTGATCGGCAGCAGTGAGGCCGATGCCGCCAAAGAGTCTTTGACCAAAAACCAAATCCATTGCTGACCTCGCTGATGATAGGGCTCGCCGGGCGGACGTTTGACTGCAGTATATCCCGGCATGCCATCGACGAATCGGTCGATAGCCGTATCGCCGGCCGGCCCTTCGGTGATGCACAGCACATCGGGCGCAATCTCGGCAATGGCTTCGTAAATTGCCAGTAACCGTTGCTGCAGCCGCGCGCGTTGATTGTCCGACTTTCGGTCGTCATCGATATCGCGCAGCAAACGACCCAGCCATTCGATATTCCAGGTGGTGACTTTGTAGCGATTTTGCATTTTTGAGTCTCCCGCGTTTGTATTGTCTAAACGTTTGTGGCAAGAGAGTTTGGCATCGTCATAAAAGCCTCATGTTGTTTGACGGTTAGCTTTTGAATTTTTCGGCATTGAAAGCCTGCGGTGACACAAAGCTGTTTACTTGCCGTGACCGGTATCGACCCATTTTTGCCGGTCGCGTTTCTCCAAACCGGCCATTCAGCCAAATACAGATTCTAATAACTGGATGGCCAGAAAGCAGCCATTGGTGACCTCAACCAAACGGCCATAAGCGGACTGCGGAGTTGTAGACCTCAGTGACAGGAGTCCAATCTATGGCTGCCTGTTGGATTACTACGAAAGTTCGCAGACCCGAAGTCATTATCCAATTTTTCGATCTGGAAAATTTTCATCCATTAGCTCAATTATACGATGAATCAAAGCTTCATTATCTGCTAGATTAGCCAAACCGATTACAGAAAATGATGCAATATGGCTTGCAAAATTTATCACTTCAAGAATCTCATCCTGAAAGTAGTTAGCTTGGATTCCGTCATCTTTGTTCCAGCGTTGCACATGTAGCATTCCTGTGTGCGTGAAGTCGCACATAGCTCGCCAATTTTTCTCCTTTATTTCCGACAGCACTCCTACGTTGAACAATTCGAGCGTCTCTAACTGATTTATTAGGCAGTTAATTTTAGGTGGTTCCTTGTTGCCATTAAGAAATTCCTCTATTTCATTGTCTTTTGCGCAAGAAGACAACCATTCGCCACGAACGTAAGCCTCAAATTCAAGGCGAACCAGAGCAAATGCCGCCGCATATAACTTCCATTCAATTAAACGTACGATAGCTTGATGATATTCTTGAGCAATTGCGAAACAGGCACCTGCGGCTCTGGTACGAGGGTTATCCGGTATGTCAATTTCATGAACTATAGCGCGAAGATCCTCAACTAAACATACTGAACGTGCAATATCATCTGTTAGCATTGGTGTACATCCTGAATCGTTAAGGCATAAACACCATTATCCTGGCGCATCAATTTTCGAAGTCCCAGCGCTTGAGTGGTTTTTTCTATTTCACGGCGGAGCAAGCCCGGTAAATTCGGGTTTTCAACCTGGTACACCGTGTTTTGCGCGACTTGTAAAATCTCTTTGGTCAATTTGTGTGATAACGCAATGAATACCGCCAAATTCTGCAAGGCGCCAAGCTGAGTGGTTTGAATGCAAGTCGTAATCGAAATCCCGGTTCGTGCTTCGTCCAGGATGATGTTGAGCGCGAATAAAGATTCATCGAAATAAACGGTATCATGAGCCGTATTCAATCGGTATGCATTGCCGTTACAGCATTCGATTAACAACACGCCTTGATTCGTCAATTTCTCAGTCAAGTTTGTCAATAAACGATTGATCTCATCATGTGCCGCGATGACCCAGCCATGAGGAATCGCAGTCAAGCCTTCGATGGGCTGCCAACGCATGCCACGCCGATGCCAGCCGAGTGCCAACAAAATCAAACGCTCCTCGTCAGTTAATGAGAGATAGCACGCCTTTTCCTGACCGGTCTTACCCAGTAGAAAGGGTGTATCGCCGAGCGGTAAAGTTACCGGTTGAGTCATGGCCGATTTCGACGATTCATCCTTATAACTGTCAGGCAGCATCGATAACGCTTTGGCCAATTCGTCCGTTTGGTCGTGCCATTCGGCCCGTAACGCATCGACAAATGCGGTCTTGCCATCGCTACGAAATCCCTGAGCCACCTCGACCGGCGAAAACCAGACTAATGCGGATGAATTCTGAACATGTTGCACCAGTTTTAGAAATCCAGAGCGATTAAGCTGAAGCTGATAAATTACGATCCGGTATTCGGTATAACCATGCCGAGAGCCAGCGCCTTCGACTTTTCGGTACGGCTTGAGCCTTTTCCATTCGCTAAATTGATAGTGTTCGCCGTGTAGTAATCCGGTTTCTTCCTGGACTTCACGCATCAAGGTTTGAGGCAGCGCCTCAAACACTTCGGTGCTGGCAGGCGCTTGCATGTATGCCAATGCGGTGACTTGGGCAAGGGTTTCGGGAAAGTCACACCAATGCAGCTTGCCGCCGATAGGCACAAAATTAGCCACGTCGCGCCGGGATTGATCTTCACGATGATGCAATAACAACTGTCCATCTAATAGAATAAAAGCCCAAGCGACGTGGACATAGCGAATCGGTAAAGCGGATTGCTGACGATGCAACTCGACCCGACGTATTTCCAGTTCATGCAAGAGTTGGCGCTGCGCATTGACCACGGGTTCCGGCTGATCCGGCAACCAGAAGTCGCGTGGCAACAGGCGGCTTTGCTCATCGCCCAGGATTTGTAACACACTCCGAGCCAGCAATGACGCCGAAAAGGAAACAAACCGCCATTGTCCCGATGGCAATAATTCACTATCCAAAAGACTCAAGCTGACGAACAACCGTTCAATGACGGACAAATGCGCCTCGGCAACTTTCGTCTGCAAACTCAATGCATCCACCAACCGCTCACGCGTGACCACCGTACTAAAGCCGCCCTCTTCGGCAACTGCGGGCAGACTGTCGATCAATGGCCGCCAATCAAGCATCATGACCTTGGCTGATTGCCCAGAAACAATGCGCCATGGCATTGAGATAATGCGATTCCGAATTCAATGTCGGCAGCAATTTCTCGCAGGCTTCCCAGAACAAAGCCAATGTCGAACCCCATAGCCATTGATTGTGCTGTTCTATGAATTCACCGTTGCGTTGCGCGGCAGAGGCTAAGTCAGCGAAGGTTTTAATCGGTCTTTCATGCCCATTCCTGTCCTGGTAACGGGTATCATTGATTTCAGCGTTCGGGCGCTGATGATTGAAATGTTTGATCAACTTTTTCAACGCGTGTTTGTGTTGGTTCACGATCGGTGCAGCCACCAATGCGGGTTGCAAACGTTCAGTTTCTTGGCGATTAAAGAGCATTAATAAGGCATATTCGACCGGTTGTAACTCATTCGATGCGAAGTTGAACATCGAGCGGCTATTGAGCCAAAACAAATACGTCAATAATGACTCCTCAATGGTATCGGGCGTTTTGCCATGCGCCAACCAGTTGCGCAGCCTTCGTAAAACCGATGCCAAGGGCCAGTCAGGGTAACGGGCATTCTTTGCTTTGTCGTCCCATTCATGCACCAAGGAACGCAGCAGTTGCTGATAAATACGCTGTTTTTCCTCATCATTGGGTTCGCGCTGCGGTAACAAGGCGGCTAGCTGATGAAAATAAGCCCTTAAATCCGCCTGGCTGAACTGTTGCCCAGTATCCGGAATGTACTGGTTGAACAGAATCTGATCGTCATCATGCAATTGGTCATTGATATGCTCGGTCATCGAAACCAAGGCATCACGAAGGCGTAAATAGGGGTTATGTAAATGCGGACTTAACCAAAGCGCCAAATCATCACGGGTTTGTTCATCGGTACTCTTGCGGATAGCGTGCGGCGGCGTCATTCGTGCTTCTTTAAACCGGCGCTTGAAGACATTGTAGGTATTGTTGGCGTTGTCGCCTGCTTCAGCCAACTGATTCAAGAGTTGCCAAAAACCAGGATCATTACCACTGTTACGTAATGAAATCAATGCCTCGGCATCCTGTTTGGAAATAATTCGTTGAATTTCCTTAAATAGCTCTTTGAGCTTTTCCGGGCGAACCTGCTTTTCTTCTTGTGTCGAGGGTTTTTGATACCACGCCTGACGAAACGCCCAGGCCGCACGTTGCAACGGCGTTTCGTTGACATTGCCGGTAAAAAACACAATTCGTTCCTTATCGTACCCTTGCTCCAGCAATTGGACATAAAGATGAAAACCGGCTTCGCGTAAAAAGTCATGTGGTGCCAGAGCAAATGCTTGGGCGGATTGGGTGATAAGCTCAGTGAGCGCCGAATCTTCCAAATTGATGTCCAGCACGATCAAATCGAAGCGCTGCATGTGCTTCGAAATACACTCATGCGCTTGAGCGTAATCCTTGATAACTTCAATCTTACATTGAGCTAAGTCACCAAACCACAACGCCTGTTTTTGTTCGCTATGCTGATCTTCGACCCATAAAATGCGCATATTCAATCCTTCTTGGTTAGTGAACCGTTAGTCGTATGGCTAAAAGTTTGTAAAATCAATGTCAGTCATCGGTTCCTGCCATAGTAAATCCGCCTGATAAGCGATTTGCACATAAAACCGACCGTTTTCTTTCCAGTGCGCCAAGGTTGATGCCTGATCGACGGCGCCATTGAGCTGATTAAGATCTTCTTTGACCGCTTCCAAGCCTTGATCACTGCCCAATCCGGTAGGGCCGGGTTCGGTCACTGGATTACTGAAGGTCATCGTTAGATAATCCTGCCCGTTCTGCGTTATTTTGTTTAGTTCCAGACGAAGAAAATCGCTGTACGTATGATCGGCATATTTAAAAGCATTCAATAACAGCTCGGCGAAGTGGCCATACAACAAAGCTTCCGCCAAGCCTTCGCGTTTCAAGCCAATCTCTTGCCATAGCGCTTCACGGTAAATCAACTCCACCGGTCGAACATGGTGCGAACACCAGGCTAAAGCC
>JAHJSQ010000116.1 GCA_018830325.1 Gammaproteobacteria bacterium | reverse complement strand
TAGGTGAATAGGGCGGGGGCCAATCTACATGACAGGCTCTGGTTTAATCCAGTCCTCAGGCTCAAGCGGCCTCCCAATGAACTCGGTAAAGCTTAAAGTATTTCCTGGCTAAAATTCATTTAAATTAATCATACAAGGCTCGGCGGCGGCGACTGATTGCCATGGATGGCATGAATGCAGATTTTGCAGGAGCAAAAATCTGCCCTGCCGCCGACGCCTGTCGATCGAGCAACCGCACCCTCTTCGGAGCCGGCATTGTACTTTCACAGTAAATAAATCACATAATCGGTGTGATTCGGTCACCGCAATTTTTCCTCGAAATCGAGATACTGTACGCAAGTTCAACGGCGGGTTGAACTCAACACACGAATTACAGTAACCAGAGGAAACTATCATGAAAAACGTAACATTTGCAGCAGTCGCATTACTGGCCGTATTCAGCAGCAACGCAATGGCCGAAGGCTCTAAAATCGAGAAATCCACCTTGATCAACGCATCGAAAAACACATTGACCAATACACAAGCCATAGGCCGCAACAGCGCCGCCAGTACCGGTTCGATCAATGTGGTTGGTTCGAAAGTCGAAAAATCCACTGTGATCAATGCATCCAAAAATACGCTGACCAATACGCAAGCCATCGGCCGCGATTCGGTGGCTAACACCGGGTCGATCGACATCCGATGACCGTTTTGTTGGAATGCCATGGAGAACATCGTAAGGATTTAGCACAGGGATGTGCCGCTCAAGGAATGAAAAAGGACTACGGCCTGACCGATTGAAAAAACAATCGATCAGGCCGTATACGTTTTTACGACGCAAAAAAAATGCGGTTGGTAAGCCGCATTGAGAGAAGGATATATGACTTAATCGGGGAACAATTAAGTAATCATAATCTTATCTTCCGCTTTGCAACGCGCAAGTGTGACCAATTGTCGCATTTCAAATATCGCCAAACCACCCAAAACTTTTCCATGAAATTAAAATCGAAATGGGTACAATGAAACTTATTGTATGAAGTTTCAAAACAAGCCGGTCTGATCAAGGCCTGTTAATGATTATAAGAATAATATACCTGTCGCATTTCAAATTTCGGCATTAGCGCATGGAGGTGTCGGGGTGTTCGACAAAGGCTTTGATAGTATGGATGCTATCATAGAGCCTACATGGATGTATTCACGGCGTACTTTGACGGGCGCCCCGGCACCGAAATTTGACTAGCAAAGGGTATACAACCGGCAAAATTATGAATGGTAAGGCGGTCCCAACGATTGAAACGCTTGTTAGAACCCGTTTACCGACGGCTCACGGCGAGTTTCAGTTGCATTATTTCAGCAATCCTGTCGACGACAAGGAGCATGTTGCCTTAGTAAAGGCCGATGTGGCCGGAAAGACAAACGTGCCGGTGCGTGTGCATTCGGAATGCTTGACCGGCGACGTTTTCGGCTCGCGGCGCTGCGATTGCGGAAAGCAATTAGACTTATCATTACAATTGATCGAGCAAGCCGGTTTCGGCATATTGATTTACTTACGTCAGGAAGGGCGCGGCATCGGTTTGCTGAAAAAACTACAGGCCTACAATCTTCAGGATCAGGGGCTCGATACCGTCGAAGCCAATATCCGGCTCGGTCATTTGCCCGACGAGCGCGACTATACGCAAGCGGCGCTGATTTTGCACGAACTAGGCGTTTCGTCGATCGAATTAATTACCAACAATCCCGATAAAATCAGCGGGTTGGAGGCGATGGGCATCAAGGTTGAAAAGCGCGTGCCGATCGAGTCGGTCTATCATCACGAAAACGTGGATTATTTGAAGTCCAAAGCCGAGAAATTACGGCATTTGTTGCGTTTTGACCAACCGAATACAGCCGGGCTTGTTCCCGAAGAGTTGCAATTCATGCAGCCGTTCATCGAAAAGCTCGACGAACTCAATCATGACAGAGGCCGCCCTCCTTTTTTTACGTTGAGCTATGCGCAAAGCATCGACGGCAGCATTTCGCTGAACGCCGAATCGTCGCTGCCGTTGAGCGGCAGCGCTTCGTTGAAGTTGACCCATCTACTACGCGCCCATCACGATGCTTTATTGATCGGCATCAATACAACCCTGGTCGATAATCCGCGCCTGAACGTGCGCCATGTCGAAGGCGACGACCCGCAGCCGGTCATCTTAGATTGCCTGCTCCGCTTTCCCGAAGACGCGAAGATGCTCGGCGCGTCGAGCAAACTGCCGATCGTGGTCGCGACCGATCATGCGCCCGCCGACAAGCAGCGCCGGCTCGAAGCAAAAGGTATCCGGGTGTACCGGGTCGAACAAAGCTCGGACGGTCATATCGATCTGGTGGCGCTACGCAAATTATTGACCGAACTCGACATCAAGACCGTGATGGTAGAAGGCGGGGCCGAGGTGATCAATGCCTTTTTGCTGGAAGGCATGATCGATTATTGCGTGATCACGATCGCGCCGAAAATCATCGGAGGACTCAGGGCAATCGAAAAGCCGTGTCGTCCGATGCTCGAAATAAAGAATTGCCGCTATCACCCGCTTGGCAACGATCTGATTTTATATGGGGCCTTGCTTGTTGACGATTGAAGCGAAGGCCGTCTTCCATACCGCTCCGCGCGAAGTCGCGCTGCAGACGTTGGAACTGCCGTCTCTCGGAGACAATCAGGTGCTGATTAAGGCTCATCATTCGGCGATCAGTCCCGGTACCGAAGGGATGATTTTCGACGGACGCTTTCCGCAGGAGTTGGCGCAAGACGCGACAATACCGAGCCTGGCCGGCAATTTCGCTTATCCGTTTCGATACGGATATGCTTTGGTTGGGGAGATTGTCGACATCGGCTCAAGAGTCGATCGATGCTGGCTTTCACGCATGGTGTTCGTGTTCCATCCGCATCAGGATTATGCCGTCGTTGCTATTGGCGAATGCCTGCCGATTCCGGGTGGTTTGTCGCCGCTCGATGCGCTATTTCTGCCGAACATGGAGTCGGCGGTCAATTTCGTGATGGATGCCGTGCCGCTCTTGGGCGAAAGGGTGTTGGTCTTCGGGCAGGGCGTCGTCGGATTGCTGGCCTGCGAACTGTTGGCGCGTTTTCCGCTGGCCACTCTGATCACGGCCGACCCGGTCGCATCGAGGCGCGAGTTGTCGAAACGCATCGGCGCTGCGCATTGTGTCGATCCGAACGACGAAAACGCTTGGCGCGATTTGCAAGCCCGTTTGCAAGAAGACGGTTCGGACGGCTTCGACCTAGTGATCGAATTGTCCGGCAACAGCGAGGCATTGAACCGGGCCATTGATATGACCGGCTTTTCTGGACGGATTCTGATTGGATCGTGGTACGGCAACAAGAGGGTCGATATCGATTTGGGCGGGCATTTTCACCGGCGGCGCATTCAATTGTTGTCGAGCCAAGTCAGCACGATGAATCCGCTGCTTTCCGGGCGCTGGGACAAGAGTCGGCGCATCGCTTTAGCTTGGTATTGGCTCGATGTCATCAAACCGGCGCGCTGGATCACGCATCGTTTCGGGGTCGACCGGTGCCGACAGGCATTCGACACGAACGCCGAGCAAAAAGATGCGGCATTACAGATTATTTTCGATTATCAAGACGACTGAGGTGTTCATGTACCAACTCGCTATTTGTAGAGATTTCATCGCGCAGCATTATCTGGTCGGCGGCGACTGGGGTGCCGAGAATCAAAGGCACAGCCATCATTACCGCATCGAAATCCGAATAGAGCACGATCTCTTGGACAATCACGGCTACCTGGTCGATATCGTCGATCTGGAAAACGCGCTATCTGCCGTAATCGAACGGTTTAAGGACTTCACACTGAACGATCTTTCCGAATTCGAGGGGCTCAATCCGTCGCTCGAACATTTCGCGCGCATCATTTACGAAGGGTTGCAGTCGAGACTCGATTTCAGCGAGCAAAAACTGACCGTCAAATTATGGGAAAACGAGCGCGACTGGGCGGCTTATCGGGAATAAGCCTTGGACGCCTTCGCCCAATTCCTGCAAGCCAAATACGCGCTGGATCAACGCAGCCTGAATCCTGTCGTTTGGCGGCACTTTCTGAACGAGTTGGCCGGCAGAAATTTGCTCGAGTTACTCGACGTTGGCGCCGGCACCGGAGCTATGCTTCGGCGCATCCTTCAGCATTACGATCACGGCGCGATGCATCTGACCGGGCTCGATATTGAATCTGGCCTGCTCGATATCGCCGAAACGGAGATCGCCTCACTTTTGCAGGGCAAAGGTTTTGCGGTCGAAAATGCAGCTGGCCGTCTCAGTGCCGAACGCGACGCTGATCGAATAGAATTTCAATGCGTTTGTACACCGCTGAGCGAATTTCGATCCGCGCCGAACCGCTACGACGTCATCACCGCGCATGCCTTCATGGACCTGGTTCCGCTGCGACAAATCCTGGCCGGTTTTCATGATGGGTTGAAACCGGGCGGCTTGTTATACACAACGATCAATTACGACGGCGAAACTGTCGTGTTTCCGCCGTATCCGGACTGCGAGTTCGAAGATGCGTTATTGCGGGGCTATGATGCATCGATGGAAGAGCGGCGCTTGAACGGTTCGGAGACAGGCGGGGCAAAGTGCGGGCGGCGTCTTTACGGCGAATTGCTGAACGCCGGATTCGAAATCGTCAGCTACGGCTGCTCCGACTGGAACATTACGCCCATCGATGGCGTTTATCTCGATGACGATTCTGTAGTGCTGGAGCATTTGTTGGGCTGGATATCTTCGGAAGGCCGAAGTAACCCGACGCTAGACCCGGAAAAACTCGACCGATGGCTGATATGCCGGAGGCGACAATTACAAATGCAAATGCTGGGTATCATCGTTCATCAAATCGATGTTTTGGCGAGGAAGCCTGATTGAATCGTTGCAATATGAAATTGAGCGAACCCCTACAGCACACACTATTGCTCTGAGAGGTGTTGGATCGGCCGAAAAATCGCGATGTTCAACCGCCCAATTCATTCAGCGGACTGACCACCCCCTGTCCGCCTTGATTCAGTACATGGGTGTAAATCACGTGGTTTCTAGATCGCTATGGCTTGGGTTGGGCTTTTTGCTTTGGCCCTTACCGGTCTTGGTTCGCCACAGCCGCCGTTCGGTATCGATGGCGGCGGCCGGCATGATGATGTGCACATGCGGATGGTGTCGAGCCGGCGGGAATGGGTGTGCAGCACCGAGATCGCCCCAGCGTTGCCCTTGAGCTGCGCATCGTTGTGGGCAAACGTATTCAACGTCTCCTAACTGCAGCGCATCATCAAGTCGTACAGGGTGCGTTGCTGTTGCCAGGCCAGCACTCGGAACTCCCTGGGAAGAGTAAAGGTGATGAGGAAATACTCGGCCGGCACCTGTTTTTTGAGTTGCCGCTCCAGCCATTGTTTGCTCTGATAGACAGGAGTCTGAATGCAGCGTAGACCAGGGATGGTCGAGAGCTGCCTTCCTGTTGGCAATGTGGACAATGGTGATGCCCGCAGGAGTGCGGGATGAAGTCTTGGTGAACGCAGTCCTCGCATTGCGTCTGCATCACGGGGCTGTGCGTAGTGCGGCACTGTTTCATGGCGGCCAGCGCATTCAAATGGCTGGGTAAGAGCAAACCCGCGTACTGTTCCCGCAACTCGGCTTCAAAGGTTTCGAGCAGGGACGAGAGGTGGATCATTGGACGGTCCCCCAGTCGATAACAAAACCGTCCATCAAGGCATTGATGAGTTGGTCGGCATTGCGGCCGGTACCGTCGGTCAAGTGCGTATAACGGGCGGTAGTCAGAATACTGTGATGACCGAGAATTTTTTGGACTTCGAGCAGGTCGCCAACAGTAGGCGCTTTAGGCGACACCGGCTTCAATCAGATGTGTGGCATAGCTGTGACGTAAACAGTGCGGAGTGATCTTTTTTTTAGACCGCATTCCTCGGCGACTTTACGCAAAGTCACTTGCACGCCGCCACGATCGAGTGGGGTAGTGGCCGCCTGCGCCGACTTCGGACCGCCTTGGCGACTGGGAAACAGCAACACCGGATTGCGGTGCACTTGCCAAAAGCGGCGCAGTAAAATTAATGTCGTTTCCGGCAGCGGTACCAAACGGTCCTTGTTGCCTTTGGCATCCCGAATATGGACACGCTGTCGCTCAGCATCGAAGCTTCCGCTCCTGCTCACGCCCCTTACCTATATCCATGTAGGTAATATCGCCTACCTGAAGCCGCAAGCCTTCACCGAGCCGCAAGCCCAGACTATAGAGCGTGAAAAAGAACACCCGGTAACATACCGAACGGGTTACCATAAACAAACGCTGCGCCTCGGCAACCGTGACGATATCCGGCAAGCGCTGACCCTTCGGCGGCTTGATCAAATCCAAATGCGCCCAAGGCTTGCGCAGCACATGTTGATAATAGAACTTGAGCCCGTAGAGATCCAGCTTCACGGAACTCCAAGAATGGGATGCCAGCAAATCGGAGAAATACTTGAGCAATTGCGCTTCGGATAAATCATGGATTTGTCCATCGAAATACGCGCCGATGCGCCGAATGGCCCGGGAATAGGCCTCGACCGTCTTCGGCTGAAGCCCTTTGAGTTTCAGGTGTTTGAGATGAGTTTGATAGTTTTGCTTGAAATCGAACGCGGATGATGCTGTCATAGCTGTGTAACCTCATGATTCGTCGTGGAATTTTCCCTCTTATGAGGGCGTGAGGTTACATTTTATCGTCAATCAAGCCACGGTTCTTTTAACCGCGTTAGCGGCTTCGTCCAACAACCTCTTCTACGGGCGGCGGCGCTATCGCGCCTCCTCGGCTGAACTAGGCGTTCGGCAAAGAAAACAATCAACATCAACCCATAACCAAAGGAAACACCATGAAGACTGAATTCCAATATAACCGCCTGAACAAGGAAGACGCGGCTGTTTTGCTCGTCGATCACCAATCCGGCCTAACAAATCTCGTTCAAGATTTCTCACCGGACGATTTCAAGAACAACGTCCTTGCGCTGGCGGACGCTGCCAAGTATTTCGACCTCCCTACAATCTTGACGACCAGTTTCGAGGACGGTCCGAACGGCCCCTTGGTTCCGGAACTAAAAGAACTGTTCCCCGACGCCCCATACATCGCACGCCCCGGCCAAATTAATGCTTGGGACAACGATGACTTCGTAAAGGCGATCAAGGACACAGGGAAGAAGCAGTTGATCATTGCAGGAATTGTGACTGAGGTCTGTGTGGCATTTCCAGCGTTGTCTGCTCGCGAGGAAGGTTTTGAGGTTTTCATTGTCACCGATGCGTCAGGAACATTCAACAAGACCACGCGGGACGCCGCATGGGCGCGAATGGAAGCGGCTGGATGCCAGCTTATGACTTGGTTCGGGGCGGCTTGCGAACTACACCGCGACTGGCGAAACGACGTCGAGGGGCTTGGTGCTCTGTTTTCGAATCACTTGCCATCGTATCGCTGCCTCATCACCAGTTACATGGCTGGGCAGAACGCATCGAAACGATAAGCCGTACAAGGCGCTGGAGGCTACGCCCGTGCCTCAGTATTGACGTTAGATTTAAAATGAGCATCGAGGACGCTCAAGTAATTGACATCATCAGTTCCGCTCCAGACGGCAATTCGGTTACTTTGACCGTAACGGACCATCTTGAATGGGGGAACAGTGAGCACTTGATCAAGATTCAGGATAAATTGAATACTTATCTTTCATTTATGGAAAGCGGTGAGATTTACAATTCATATCCCAAAGCAAAAGGAAAAGAACTAAAACTTGAAGTGGTATGTAAATACGAACCAGACGAGGAAGGAAAGAAGTTTTTAGCTTTGTGCGAAGAGGTAATATCAAATGCAGGTTTTTCATTCGAGTATCGAGTCCACGAAATCTAACACGTCGCTCAAAGGGACGCTCCGCTTCGCTACGCGCCACTTTGCTCTGCGTTAGACATCCGAACATGGTCCTCTCCAGATCGAGACGTCTCCTGATTGTGGCTATGACGGTCGAGCTGCTGTGGTTACTTTCCACCCGTTTTGATCCGTTTACCGAGGTGGCAAGCTTGAGCGCTCCCAACGGAGTGATGTGGGCTCGAGCTTTTTACGCGGCAATGTTGCTAATTCAGGTAAGCGCCGCGGGCTGCTATTTCCGGCGGGCAGCCGGACCTACGCGCTTCTGAGCGAGTTTTTGCCTGTGTCAATCTTGCTTGGGCCAGCGCGGCGTCACTTGCTTGCGCGCTTTATGTCTTGGCGCCAATTCTGAGGTACCAATAACGGATGTCTAACACGGCGCTCAACATGGGACGCTCGAAGCGAAGCTGCTCGCCTTGCCATGCTGGCGAAGCAATATCCAGAGATTGTAAAGGTTACAGGCGAGGTGGTTTTCTCTGCTGAAGATGATGAAGACCGTCTGAGCGGTACATCTTGGACGCTGGAAGAAGAAATATTCGATCAAATCAGTGAATCTGGTTTTAAGACTCATTTGATTGAGTTGCTTGATATTTTCATTCAGCACCGGTAAATGTCAACGTAGTTGTCGCATGAGTTGAAAATTAATGAACGGTAGTGTCGGTATTGTTTACCGCATTATCGATCGGTTTATCGGGATTTAAACAGACTTCTGCCTGCCAATCCCAGTTTCGGGTACCACGCTCCAGCGCTCCGGTTTTTTGGCCTTAGCGGCCTCGTAAACAGCTTGACGTTGTTTCAAAATCGCCCGGTCTTCGCCCGTATGACGTTGCTCAGGTGTGACATATTGAATGCCGCTGTGCCGATGCTCGTGGTTGTACC
>JAHJSQ010000115.1 GCA_018830325.1 Gammaproteobacteria bacterium | reverse complement strand
GGAAAGAGGAAAGAGGAAAGAGGAAAGAGGAAAGAGGAAAGAGGAAAGAGGAAAGAGGAAAGAGGAAAGAGGAAAGAGGAAAGAGGAAAGAGGAAAGAGGAAAGAGGAAAGAGGAAAGAGGAAATTAGCGCTTGACAAATAGGTTGGATTCCGCATCATTTCACCGCTCACCGCTCACCGCTCACCGCTCACCGCTCACCGCTCACCGCTCACCTCGTCGATTAGACTTTCTGGCGAATCGGTTTAATCATTCCAACGCGCTTTATAGCCGCGTTCGTCGATATGCACGAAGGGGCCGTGGTGTGGCGTCGTTCGATATCGCGCCAGGCCGCCTATGAATTTGTTGTATAGAGATTGACCTTCCATTTCCTCGATAATATCGATCAAGACCTTGGCATCTTGATAGTCTCGTTTACCGTCCTTGTTGAGATCGTCCATATAGCCGTCCTTGGGTTTTACGTCGATGTAAATATCCGCGGCGCCGCCATAGATGTGTTGACTATAGGGGCCTTGTCCGAGCGATTTGTTATACCATGGTGTTCGGTAGCCGCTCATAACATGAAGCGAATCGACCGGAAAATGTTTGCTGTACAGAGTTTCAATAATGTGTTCAAGCTTGAGTAATAAACGTTCGCGCAGTACCAGATATTTCGGAAAGTCGTCTTTTTGATGGGACAGGAATTCTCCGATCGTGAAATGCGGCGATACTTTAGAGTCTTGATTAGCTTCGGTGACTTCGATAAAACCTTGCGGTGTTTCGTAGGTTGTCATGTTTTTAAACGGTAAGCGGGGGTAGCTTCCGATTTGGTAGCCGTTGAGCACACCTTTTTTCACTTTGCTAGCCGGTACCATGACAAAAACGTTCAGCTCTGTCGTTTCCTTGCTAATGGGGTGAGTCAGTCGTATAACGGTCAGGCCAGGTTTATTGGGTGCTTGCCATTGCCATTGTTGTTGGGCAAGTTGCCGTGTTTTTCCTTCGGCAGCTTTAAACTTTACAGGGACTGAGGGTTTTTTTGTTTTAATTTGAAGAATAAATCTTTCATTGGGTAATACAAAGATGCCAAGAGTATTAAAGGGAATGTCTTCGTTTTTGCTGCTATGTTTCGAAAAAGAATGAATAGTAACTGAAAAACTGTTTCGTTCGCTGCGATGATGTCCTGCCTGTGATAGGTTGGAGTAAGATAATAATACGATTATCAATAATGCGCTTAATTTCATCAATGCTTTTGAGGGATGGTTGAGAGCTAAAAGGATTTTTGTAATTTTTGGATGAGTTCATCGTCACGGTTGTATATGTCTCTGCGAAATTGAACGACACCTTCCGAATCAACCCAAGCAGTCCAATATAAGATATGCACGGGTATCGGGTTAAGCAGCGTGACGGTTTTTTGATCGCTTTGGTCGAAAGCCTCTCGAATAGCATCCGGTGTCATGCGGGAATTGTTTTCAAGCACTAAGTTTGCCAATGCGAAAGGTTTGCCGACACGAATACAGCCGGAACTGAATGTACGATCGACCCGATTAAATAAACTTGGTTCCGACGTATCGTGTAAATAAACGTTATGCGGATTGGGAAACATAAATTTAACCTTGCCCATGGCATTTTTGGGTCCTGGTTTTTGGACCAAGCGAAAGGGAAAGTTATTCGGATCTACTTGCCGCCAATTAACCGATAATGGGTTTATTTCTGTTCTATCTGCTCCCCAACCACGGTAAAGCTTCATGTGATTTCGTTCGATGTAATAGGGGTCCCTGGCCAGAATCGGTAATTTGTCTTTGACTGCAATGCTGTTAGGTACGTACCATGAAGGGTTGATGACCAAATAAGTCATCGAGCCGGTAAATATCGGGGTTTCTCGGTATTTTTTACCGACTATGACCGGCATGTGCAGCAAGACTTCGCCATTCCCGACAAAATTAAGTTCGAATCCTGCAATATTGACCATGATATGGCGCGCGCCAAGATCTTCCGGTAGCCAACGCCAACGCTCAAGGTTAGCGCGAATCTGATTGATGCGCTGATCGACGCTGACGTTGAGTGCCGCAAGCGTGGCTTTTCCAACAATGCTGTCGGTTTCCAAGCCGTGTCGTTTTTGAAAGTATTTAACTGCTTGTTGGAGTGACTGGTCGAACTCTTTGCTGTCAAGAGTAACATCGTTCGGTAATTCGCCCGAGGCGGCTAGTCTTTTTCTGAGTTCGATGATGCGAGGATTTATTTCGTCAGGACGAAGACTGGAGCCATCCGTCACTGAAGGCCAGCCGCCCCGATCCTTGATCGCACGATAATCGGCCAATGCTTGTGCCAAAGAACGGTAGCCGGGTTGATTCGGAATTAACGCCTTGAGGTTTTGCTCAATCGAATTGGTATTGATCGCATCGGTCAGAATTTTGACCATATCGGTTGCTCGTCGACCGGTATCCCATTTCGATTGGAGCTTTTGTGGGTTGACTTGTCCTTGTACCAAATGGGTGCCGTAAGTCAGAAAGGCATCGCTTAATAATAAGTCTAAATCGACCGAGAGCATCAAGACTTCGGATTCATCCAGCGGTGCTTTTAATCTTTCCAGGCGTTCATTAATCGCCGTGACATGGTAATTGCTTTTGTTGAGACCATGCTGATCAGCGCTATTGAGTATATGAATCAGTTGATAAGCTTGCGGGGTCGGTTGACCGTTGGCAAGCCAAGCTTTAGAAAATTGCCTGTCTGAATAAAAGGTGATAAGGCCCTTTTGCGAGTTTAAAGGTTGGTTATCGATTGAAAGATCAAGAATCTCAGCCGCGGATTCAATTCGCTCGCGTATCGATTCTTCAACGCTTAGATGCTCGGCAGTCGACATTTTCGGCAAGAATAAAGCGATTATCGTTAGTGCAATTAAAAGTTTATGTAAGGGTTGTTTCATTGGCTTCGGATCGGATGGCGTTGGCTTAATAAGGTCTTTAGGATAACCCTGTCACGGTTTCGGCAATTATAAAAGAGTAGTATTTTTTGAAACAGTTCTACCTGGTCTATAATTGCTTGAAAGTATTGTGCCTTAAAGTTGTCATTATCAACTAAATTATTGCATTAATTATCTATGATTTTAAACATAGCCAATGGTCTATAAACTTAGGTGCCGGTAATTATTTACATCCCCCCTATCGTTTCCACGCTGGAGCGCTCATCGTTATACATAAATTGTAGGGTACGCTGCGCGTACCAAAGCCGTGCCCTGGCGGCTCGGTTGGCACGTGAACATTGCGGGGTTACCATGGTACGCACAGCGTACCCTTCGCGGATCGCTTAGCGCTAGGTGATCCGCGAGTGTTAAGTGACAGTATACCCGTCGTAGATCAAAATTCGGCGCCTGGGTGTCCGCTAAAGGACGCCGTGAACCCAGCACCTAAATTATCAAAGGAAGTTAACCATAGCCAACGAGCTATGGAATTTAGGTGCTGGGTGAATACGTTCATGTAGGCTCTATGCCAACTCCATGCTGGCAAAGCCTTTATCGGACACCCAGGCGCTTCCTCTGGCACTGCCGAAATTTGAAGTGTGAAAGGTATAAATGGTATCGGGGTCTCATTGGCTAAGATTGCAAAAGGCTAATTTTTGACTTATGTATAACTATAAGCGCTCCAGCGTGGGAACGATAATTGCCGGGGGACTGAATAGTTACATGCCACGCGGTTGCGACTTCTAAACGGAGTTTTTGACTGGCTCTTTAGCCTGATAGAATCATAGTGCGGCCGTTCCTAAATTCGTCACTTAGGCGGTGTAAGTGTATTCGGATCCTTTTCTTAAAAACTTTCCCTTTTGGAGAAAGAATAAATGACGAGGGCTGAGCACCTATCAAGCAGTTGCCAAGCGGGTAACGCTGCTAAAACTCGTGAGTGAGATTGCCCTATAATGGGTCGCTTTGAGGATTAACGCGTTGATAATTATTGATCACTTATCCAGATTTTTGTTTTGCATATTTAAAAAGGAGATTCCTAATGTTCAAAAAGCAGGCAATTGTTTTGCTGATTTCGGCTGTAACCGCACTGAGCGGGTGTAATCGGGTTTATTATGCCCAGGATGTCGACGATGATGACTTAGTGGAAGTCAGCTACGATGCGGTAGATGAGTTATTGACACATCTCAGACATCCATTGCCTAGAGGAAGCTTGGTTGTTGTTAACTCGTTAGTCAATGTAGATGATATGAGTCAATCGTTTTCGTTCGGTCGAATCGTTTCCGATCAAATTGCATCGGCATTTCATCGTTCAGGTTATCGTGTCATGGGTATGGAGTTACCGACCGAAATTTTCGTCAAAAATGACACCGGTATTTTGCAGTTGTCCGATGAAACTAAAGCCGGATTGGCCGAAGTTGGCGCGCAAGCTTTGTTAGTAGGCACTTTTGCGCCGGGTAAGAAAAATGCTTATGTATCGCTAAGAGTTGTCGATATCGATAGCGGATATTTTGTAGCGACTACCGATTATTCAATCGCGATGGGTCCCGATGCTAAAAACTTACTGAAAGCTAAGCCGGTAGAAGAGGAACCAAAGGAGGAAGAAGAGCCTATGCCGATGGTCGATGAATCGATGGACGATTTCGATTTGTTTGAATGAGCCTTGGTGGCAAGCATTCTGATACTTTATCTGCATTCATCGTCATCCTTGGCGTTCGGGGTGCCGTCAAACCCCGAGGTACCGAAGCGTCATTCCGTCAGGGATTCACTCCAAGCTATCCTGCCCGGAGCCCTTCGGGTAAATGCAAATCCGTTCCATACGAATTTGTGGCGTAATCCAGTGCCAAGGATGGCAATGCGCGTGGCTTCAGCTCCGTACAAAACAGGATATCGGCGATCAATGCCGATATGGCGCTGACTGGCTACAATTTGATATCAAAAAAATTAGATACGGTGTCGTGATCGCTTGGGGCATCGGCTTTTCCTTCCCTGACTAATCGGCATGTTTTGAATCCTGCTTTTAAAGCGGCATCCAGCTCCTCGGTAATATCCGACAAAAATAAAATATTTTCCGGTTCGGTTTCGATTTGTTCGGCGATTGCCGAATAAGAGGCAGTCTCTTTTTTACCGCCGATGTGCGTATCGAAATAGCCGGAAAATAGCGCGGTTAAGTCACCGAATTCGGTATGCTTGAATAAAAGTTTTTGCGCATAGACCGAGCCCGATGAATACACATAAAGTTTGATGCCTTGATGGTGCCATTCCTGCATGGCTTGAGCTGCATCGGCATAGATATGTCCCTTGAAATCGCCTTGACGATAACCGTGTTCCCAAATCAATCCTTGTAAGGATTTCAATGGAGTGACTTTTTGATCTTGATCGATCCATTGAATCATTTGTTCGATTAATGATTCGGTATTCGTCGGGTCGTCGATTAGCTTGGCGGCATCCTGCAATAATGCGCTAACTTCCGGTTCGTGACCATGGTTGCGAATGAATTCGGCAATATGGGTCCTAGCATAAGGAAATAATACCTCCTTGACGAAGGATAAAGATGAGGTTGTACCTTCAATATCGGTGACGATGGTTGTGATCATAAGTGTCGAATGTTTGATCTACGATGGGTATAAAAAGGTAGAAATTAGGTAAACCTATGTTGTAAGTATCCAGTCCCCCTCTTTGAAAAAGGGCTAGGGGAGATTTTTTAAATAAATCCCCCTCAATCCCTCTTTTTCAAAGGGGGATGCCAACAATACGCCTGGATTGCGGTAATTTGCCAACGGGTCTGAATACTTACCCTATGTTAGTTCGTATTCATTCCTAAGGGAAAAAGAATAGAAAGAATATTAATCTAATTGTTGAATATAGTCGTCGAAACTGGGGAATTGCTCGGAAATGTTGCTACCGGTGAAATTCGCGACCCAGCCGTCCGGTGTCGTGAACAGGCGAATACATCGGAAATTGGGATTTTGGCCCATGTCGAACCAATGTTTAGCGCCTGCAGGAACACTGATTAAATCGCCTTGCTCGCATAAAATGCAATATACCTTGTCGTCGACATGTAATGAAAATAGCCCTCTGCCCTCGATGAAGAAACGAACTTCGAAATCGTCATGGATGTGTTCGGATAAAAACTTTTGTCGTAATGCCTCTTTTTCGGGGTGATTAGGGCTTATACCGATAACATCGACGGATTGAAAGCCGTATTCTTCTTGTAAGCGGTCAATCGGTTGCCGGTAGGCTTGTAATATAACATCCTGGTCGGCATCGTCCGTAAGCTCGAATCCTGCGCTCCAACGTTCGAAACGGATATTCAGTGGTTCCAGTTGTGCTTGTATATCGCTGAAATCAAGATAAGTATTGCCGTTAGTCGGATCATTATCGGGGTATACAGTCAATGCGCTCATCGGTTTAAGGCTCCGTACAGTCGTATTTCACAGTCAAATAAAAACTCCAACGCTTCAACATGTCTTAGCGCATCTTCGACACTCCGGCCCCATGTGTAATAGCCGTGTCCCGAGATAATATAAGCATAAGTTGATTCGCGTTGATCCATATAAGCATCGATCGTTGCTGAAAGTCTATGCATATTTTGGTCATTCGCGAAAATGGGAATGCTGATTCGCGTTTCATGTGTATCGATATCGTGTAACGCTTTCAAAAGTTCATAATCATCGAGTACCAGCTCGGTTTTAAATAGCTTGGATATGAGCGTTGCATTCAACGAATGTGGGTGTAAAACGGCTTGCACCTCCGGGAATCTTTGATACAGCGCTGTATGCAATAGTGTTTCGGCCGACGGTTTTTTACCGTCAAGGGACGTACCGTCAGGAGCAATCAGCATGATATCTTTTGCACTGAGTCGACCTTTGTGTTTGCCTGAAACGGTAATAGCTACATCGCCATTGGACAAGCGTGCGGAAAAATTGCCGCTAGTTGCCGGTACCAAGCCTTTCCTATCGATAAAGCGTCCGGCTTCGATTAATTGCACGGCTTTTTCAGAAAATTCGTCTTCGAGTGTCATATTAATAGTTTGTGGATCTGAGTCAGAGTCTATTTTACCGATAATCGAATCCGGATGCTCAAACGATTATATCTAAACGCTATTGCATTAGTGATATACCCAGCGTAGATAAAAATTCGGCACCGGGGTGCCCGTCAAAGGACGCCGTAAATACATCCCTGTAGGCTCTATGCCAGCTCCATGCGGGTCCCTCACCTAGCGTTAGGTGAGGGACCGAACACCCCGGCACCTCCTTAGGTACTGTCGAAATTTGAAGTGCGAAAGGTATAGATGAGGTAGGATTACTCCTTTTTTTCACAGTAGGTTTTCAATCGGTGAAATGGATTCAGTTTTTAGCGATGCTTATTTTTGTCTCGCATCTTAATGCGTGCACATGGATGTATGACGATTTCAAAGCACCAAAGGTTAAATTGTTGGCTATTGAGCCTTCACAGTTTAGCTTATTCGAACAACGTTTTAATATACGTTTGCGTTTGCAAAATAGGAACGATTCCGAATTAGCGATAAGAGACATGGTCTATGCGCTGAAACTTAATGGTGTCGATTTTGCTCAAGGCATCAGCGATCAGGAAATTACGATTCCCGAATATGGCGAATATGTTATCGAATTGCCCGTGAGCGTCAAATTAAAGACGCTTTTACGTCAATTGACTCGGCGTGATGGCGGTCCCATTCGCTACCAATTGACCGGGCAACTAGGTTTAATGCGCAGCCTGATAACACTTCCATTCGATTATGAAGGGGAGGTTGATTTGGAGTTTTGATGGGGCATGCGGTATCAGCGATGAATGGTTTTAGTCGAATAGCATGAATTATCGTAAGCGGCAAAATCGCAAAAGTTACGGAAAACACTATAATAAACGTTATTCAACTATTTCAATAAAGAGACCGCTCGACCATGGCCGACTCAGAAGATAAAAAAAAGTCAGTATCGCCTAAAAACTTTGCCGATGACTTAGATTCAATGCTCGATGATGCAGCTTCGTCAATCGATAGCGATGAATTAATGAATGATGATGACGCTATCGACAAATTATTGATGGATAGCGCTTTTGATGAGCAAGAATTGTCCGATGACGAAGACGAATTCGGAGAGTTATTTGCCGATGATTTAGATGCTGATAATGATCTATTAGGGGGTGAAGCCGATTTAGTTCAAGACCAGGAGCCGTCCAATTCTTCTGAAGATTCGGCAATGGCCGAAATCGATGAGTTTTCAGATATAGGTTTCGACGAGTTTGCAGAAACCGAGCCGGAACCGATCCCTGATTCTTCTCCGCCGGAAGAAGAGGCGGAAACGGATTTCGATAGCGATGACTTTACGTTAGCGGAATTCGATATTTCCGATCCGGAAGATCAAATCGACGAATTTGCAACGACTCAGGAAGAGAATATAGCATTTGAGGAAGAGGAGGAAAGTCCTCGTGCAATGATAGACCCAGAAGAACTAGAGCAAGAACCGGATCTGGACTTTGCGGTCTATGACGATGCTTCGGAGCTTCCTGAAGCGGTGACGGCGGAAGAACCCCATAAAACAGTCGTCGACGATGTTATTACGACACAAATCAGTCAATTATTTAGTGAGCAGGAAATATTAAAGCAACAATTGGCCACAATGAGCGCTTCGACGAGTCAAGGGCAGACCGATGAAATCGATCGTTTGTCTAAGGCTCAAAACCAATTAAAAAAACAACTCGACAAAGGCGCTAAAATACCGACGATTACTTATGTG
Source organism: Gammaproteobacteria bacterium (assembly GCA_018830325.1). Lineage (GTDB taxonomy): Bacteria > Pseudomonadota > Gammaproteobacteria > Methylococcales > Methylomonadaceae > Methylotuvimicrobium. The sequence continues at coordinate 39,049 of JAHJSQ010000115.1, read as the reverse complement.
GCCATGGCCATTGCTGTTGTGGCTTTATTAACGGCCAGTGTATTCGCATATTTGGTTTTGCAAAGCGATAATGAAATCGAGTCTTTGACTGAATTAATCGGTACGTTGGAAGAAAATCAAACCGAATTGAATGCTTTATTGATCAAAAATAATTTGCCGGAAGCCGCTCAAACAAGCCCTGCGCCAATGGCTTTTCAAGATGAATCTATTGAAGGCGATAATACCGAGGTTATTCCGTTAACACCGTTATCACCGTTAAAACCAAAGATTACCGAAACGGAAGCGAATGGAACAGTTTCTTCTGAAGCGCAATTAGCTCAAGCGACAAGCACAACCGAGGCAACACCGACTGATACTGAAAAGAAAATCGAGCAAGAGGAGGGCTCACCGCCTGTATCCGATGTTAATGAAGAGACTAGTCAAGTAGCGGCATTGGAAGCTAGAATCAAAGAATTAGAAAAGAAGCTTGCTAAGGCGACCGCTCCGCCAGTCAAAAAAGCGGTAAGCAAAAAGTCAGCCCCGGTCAAACGAAGTTCGCCAAAACCCAAGGCACCGTCGGCCAGTTGGTCGGTGAATCTGATTTCGTTTAAGCAAGACTGGTACGCCAATAGAAAAGCCGCTGAATTCTCAAAGCAGGGGGTACCGGCCAAAGTTATTCCGGTGCAAGTCAAAGGCCAAACTTGGTATAGGTTATCGGTTTCCGGATTTAAGAGCCGGGACGAGGCATCCGCTTATGCTGCCAGGGTAAAAAGAACACATAATCTCGATTCGGTATGGATTGGAAAAGATTGATTCTTGAGCGTTGCTTTTTAAAAACCGTCTTGGCGCCTCGTGAATGCTCAGAGAATAAAGAAATCCACTATTTATTGTCTGGCCCCACCTCACGGTTATGAAAAATGGAACTTGTGGGTATATTTTAGCCAGCAAGTCCATTGATTTTAAAGGCTGGGGTCAAGAAAAACTTTAAATTTCCCGATAAGCCAGCCTTAACGCTCAAGAGACTCAAATAACACCGCCGTCGCGGCCGCGCCTTAAATAGCGAGTCATAATCCAAAAACAACTCGAAGCTTTTTGTCGAACCGGCTCAAGCCCAAAGCAAATAGCGTGGAAAAAAGCAGACTCGCCAAGGCCGTTAAATTATCGACCCACCAAAGATTATAGGCTTCGGCAATAAGATGAAAAGGTGTTCTCAAAAAACCGTTGACCATAAATAAATGGAATGAAAGATCGCCTAAGAAAACAAGCAAGGCTATTAGGATTGATAGCTGCAATCGAGTTTTGAAGATCCATAAGGAAAAAGTCAAAATCAAAACAGTAAAAGTCAGATCGGAAATAATCCAGGCAAAGTGATTGACCGATGCCAGCGCAAACAACAGCAAAGACAAGACAACACAAATGACCGGGATTTTAATATTTTCTTGTGATCCTAAATAGACACCCAAGCCTATAACCGATGCATGGCCAAACACCATGTAATTCAGGTTTAGGTGGTAGTCCATTAAAACGGGGTTAAAGAACCATTCCAGGCAAGTAAAGAGTACAAAGGTAGCAAAAAGAAATGGTGCTCCAAATTTTTGAAATAACTTCAAAAAAAACGGGTAAATCAGATAAAACTGAAAAATAAACGGTAAAAACCACCAAGGACCAACCGGCATAAGCGCTTGTCCGGGTATGAAATTAGACACCAATAACGCTTTCCAAAGCAGGCTGTCCCAGTAAAGAACCTTACTATCGCTTATCAAATAGGTTTTCAATAGGCCCAACCCAATATAAACGCCAAGGCAAATCAGAAAAGAAAAATAAATCTTGAAAATTCGTCTTTTGATAAATTCGCTATAAACTAGCGGTCGTTTAATGTATTTTCTGGTTAAGCCATAAGCGCTGAAAAAAACGAATATCTGGACACCGTAATGGCCGAAATAGGCGAAAACGGCACGAAAAAACTCGGCGGGATGAAATTGAAGCGTCTGGTAAAAATTCGAGGATGATTGAATGGAGAAGGAAAACTCATTTTCTCCGATAGTCGGCGACAAATTATGAAAAAAATTATGCAAAACGATTAACAGGATACCGACGCCTTTTAAAGCCAGTGCTTGATCTTTTGAAAAGTGGGGAGCCTGTATCATAAGAACCAATTTATACCATGAATCAAAACAGAGCTGTTGAGTGCTATAACACTATTTGATAGTAATTATTAAGATCCCCACTTTGAAAAAGAAGGGGACTGCTGTTTTCCAAGCTAGAGCTCTCATCGTTTTACATAAGTCAAAAATTACCCTTTTGCAATTTTAGCCAATGAGACCTCGATACCATTTATTGTCACTTAACATACTCGGCTATCCCTCACCTAACGCTAGGTGAGAGGCTAGCGCTAGGCGATCCGTGTAGGGTACGCTGTGCGTACCATGGTAACCCCGAGATGTTCATGTACCAACCGAACCGCCAGGGCACGGCTTTGGTACGCGCAGCGTACCCTACAATTTATGTATAACGATGAGAGCTACAGCTTGGGAAGGAGCGAAAATAAGTACTCGGCTGTTTCCCAAGCTCCAGCTTGGGAAAGCGATACATGAAGCTCTAGCTTCGCGAGACAAGTAAAAAGAAGCTAATACACCTTCGCAGACAGCGGTTACCGCTAAACTAAGTTCAATCGGCCAGGCAGGTCTCCAAGAAGCCAGAGCTTCCGGTTTTTACTTCCCAAGCTAGAGCTTGGGAAGCAGCGAATATAATACTCATTCCTTATGAATAGGCACGAAATAACTTAGGCTTTAGCTCCGGCAGAACAGTATGTAACGACGCATTATCAGATTAATTCAAAGAAATAACCTAAAATCCTAATCCCAAGCGCCCAACAAAATAATTAAACTAAACAACTCATGCCCTTCCTGAAGATCGAAGAATTCATTTGGCGACACAGAAGACCGTTTGTCGTCCTTTTTTCCGTTGTGATCATTCAATTTTTCGAACTGGCATTATTGCACGTCAAATACGATATTTTTACCGGCGGATTCTTACAGCCTTATTCCTACAAAACGCTACCCGAAAGAGCTATTTTTTTGCTGCTTACACTTTGGTACGACGTTTTTCTCTGCTGCATACTCGCGAGCCTTTGGTTTTATACCGCCGACCGACTCAATAAATTCGGCATCATTATTTATTACGGCTTCACGGTCATCGTATTACTGGCGATGGGGATTTGGCTCGGACTCAAGTTCAAGGTCCTGTCCTATTTTAACGACACAATCAATTATCAAATCATTAGAAACTTGGGCGGGGGCAGCCTGAGGGAAGGCTTGCTTTATGCCTCTAACGAAATCGCTTTGTTTGTCGGTATCATGGCCGTTATTATCATCGTATTTATAGTGATTGCCAGATTATTAACCAATCATGAATTCGTTCGAGACTACCACCAACAAAGCACCGACACCAAAACATTCAAACGTTTATTGATAACGCTCGGTGTAATCACCCCCTTTTTGACCTATTTTATTTCCGAAAACCATTTTCTTCGCTACGGCTTGCAAAAAAAGACCTCGTATCATCTGGTTAGCGCTGTCTTAGATAGTTTGACCGACTTCGACCGGGACGGCTACGGTCTTTTCAATTATCCTAAAGACCCGGCATTATTCGATTCGCGTATTTATCCCGGCGCCATGGATATTCCCGGCAATCGTATCGACGAAGACGGTATCATGGGCGATGCCGAACTAATGCCGCTTAAACCCGATCCATTGCGAGCGATAGAACCGCAGGCGGGAAAACACATTGTCTTGATCGTATTGGAAACCGCGCGATTCGATTTGCTTGAACAGCAAGTCAACGGGCGTTATGTCGCGCCGGTTATACGCGAAATAGCGCAAACCGGTACCTCGGTCGATTACGCTTACAGTCATACCGGCTACACTACCACCTCGTTGATGGCGATATTCAACCGCGAATTGATACAGCACGATCACCACATCCGCTTGATCGATTATTTGCAAAAATCCGGTTACGGGATCTCGATCATTTCCGGTCAAGACGAATCGTTCGGTGACATTGCAAAAAACACCGGCATGACCAACGAAGAGGTCTATTATTTCGATGCGCGCACGGCTATCAGAGACAGGGTGTTTCCCAGTAAAGACCCCGGCAGCCTCAGGCTTAGCGAAGAGCGCGTCGTAGCGCAATTTCAACAACGTTTTAGCGAGCTCGAATTAGATAAGCCGCAATTTATCTACATCAACTTTCAGGCGGCGCATTTTCCGTACTCGCATCCGAACATGCAGAAAATCTTAATCGACGATTTCATTCCACGGTCGAAAATCCGGGCGGAAAATCGCGAAAGAGTCGCCGAAACCTATTGGAATGCGATAGCTAATGCCGACTGGGCGGTCGGGCAGGTGGTCGAAATGCTCAAAAGCAATCATCTCTACGACCAAACTACATTGGTCATATTAGGCGATCACGGCGAATCGTTATTCGAAGACGGATTTCTCGGACACGGTCATGCGATCAACGACGCGCAAACGCATATACCGCTCGTATTCAACGATTCCAACATAGAAGTAAAACAAGCGATAGGGCAGATCGATGTCGCCGAAATGGCGATTCGCTCGGCATTCGGGTTGCCGAACCAATGGCTCGACCAAGAAAAAAACGTTTTCCAATTAGTCGGTAACTTAAAACTGCCGGCACTAATCGGGCATGTCAAATACGGCGATGACCGGGTAGTATTCGATTTTCGGTCTGAACAAGCATACTTGAGCGACCTACAGCAATGGAAGCCTTATCAAGATTGGCTGGAAGATCCGCAACAAAAAGAGCGCATGACCAATATCATTCTCGAATGGGAAAATTTAAAATGGCATGAGTTCGAATACCGGCAACGGACGAAATTTCCAAGTGCTCAGGTTTATATGCATCTGCATTGAAGGTCCTAGAAGCTGTGAAAGTAATGCTAGGTGAGAGGCTAGCGCTAGGCGATCCGCGTAGGGTACGCTGTGCGTACCATGGTAACCCCGAGATGTTCATGTACCAACCGAACCGCCAGGGCACGGCTTTGGGGTACGCGCAGCGTACCCTACAATTTATGTATAACGATGAGCGCTCTGCGTGGGAATGCCTGAGTACCGCTAGAGGGGATATAAGCTTTTTGTCTTATTCTAAATCTCCTCTCCCCAACCCTGTCCAGCAGGAGAGGGAGCTTTTTCTTAACACAATGGCAGAGCTCTCTAGTTTGGGAAACAGCGGAAAAGCCTGTGGGAGCAACGCCTACGTCGCGACAAATAATAAGAGGAGCAGCAACGATGAACCTAAAATACAAGATCGATTCAGTTACGATACAAGATTATCTGGAAGGCGAACTGCACAGCGAAATCAAACATGAATACATCGACGGCCAAGTCTATGCGATGGCCGGCGCGAGTACGAGTCATAATCGCATCGTCGCCAATATACTCAGCGCTCTCCACGCTAAATTAAGAAAAACACCCTGCGAACCGTTCGCATCGGATATGAAAGTACAAGTCGCCGAAGATTTTTATTATCCCGACGTGCTGGTTGTATGCAATCATCAGGGCAACGACTACGGCGTCACCGATGCGCCGGTACTCATCGTCGAAGTCTTATCGAAAGCGACCCGAAAAATTGATCAAACGCTAAAAAGACAGGCCTATCAAAGCTTGGCCAGTTTGCAAGAATACGTCGTCATCGAACAAGACTTTGTCGACGTGGAGATATGCCGACAAAAAAACCATTGGCAATCGGAACACTATTTCATGGGCGATGAATTACACTTAGAGACCATCGATTGCCGCATACCGGTAGAAATGATTTACGAACGAGTCGAAAACGAAGATGTGCTGAATTATCTACAGCAGCAAGCCAGCGCGATGCAGAATGAAAATTAAACAAATCCTGCTTTGAGAGGGTGTCGCTCATGCCCAAGCTCTGCTAGGGCATGAAGTCATGGACGCTCCTGCTTCATGAAACCGGCAAGCAGAGCTTGCGAGACGAGTTTCCCAAACAGAGTTTGGGAAACAGCGGACCGCTAATCCCCCTTTTACAAATGGGGAGGCTGGTTAATTATCTGCCGTTCGTTTGTGGGAGCGACGCCAACGTCGCGATTTCGAGGCCCGAAAGGTTAGGGAACACTAAACGGTATCGAAGCCTAATGGGCTAACCCGACCTACACTACTGCCAAAAGCACATTCAAAATTCGAAATCAAGCACATGACCCGAAAAAAACTCCCCATCGGCATACAAACCTTCGAGAAAATCCGCGAAGACGACTATTACTACGTCGATAAAACGCGCTTTATATTGCAGCTAATCGACGAAGGCACACATTATTTCCTATCCCGTCCGCGCCGCTTCGGCAAATCCTTGCTTTTGGACACGATAGGCGAGCTGTTTGCCGGTAACGAAACGCTGTTTCAGGGACTGTATTGTCACGACCGATGGGATTGGTCCAAACGCTATCCGGTGATTCGTATCAGCTTTGGCGGCGGCGTGGTGCGAAGCGTAGCGGATTTGGAGCGCCGAATACTCGCCTTATTGCGCACCAATAGAGAAAATCTCGGGCTCAGCTGCAGCGACGAAACGGATATACCGGGCTGTTTTGCCGAACTGATACAAAATGCAGCCAAAAAAGCGGGCGAAAGGGTAGTCGTATTGATCGACGAATACGATAAACCGATATTGGATAACATTACTAATCCGGCACTTGCCGCCGAAATACGCCATGGCCTTCGCAACTTGTACTCGGTGATCAAAGACTCGGACGCCCACATACGCTTTACGTTTTTAACCGGCGTATCGAAATTCAGCAAAGTCAGCTTGTTTTCCGGGCTCAACAACCTGCAAGACATCACCGTAGACAAACGCTACTCAGCCCTTTGCGGCTACACCGCCGAAGATGTCGACAAGATATTCGCGCCGGAACTGGAAGGATTAGACCGCGAACAGATGCGCGAGTGGTATAACGGTTTCAACTGGATGGGGGAGCCGGTCTACAACCCGTTCGACTTGCTACTGTTATTCAGCACCCGAGAATTTAAACCGTTTTGGTTTGAAACCGGCACGCCGACGTTCTTGATCGATATCTTGACCGAGCGCGGCTTTTTTGCACCGGATTTTGAACGCCTTCACGCCAGCGAAGCACTGCTGTCGACCTTCGACGTCAACAACATCGCCACCGTGGCGCTACTGTGGCAAACCGGCTATCTAACTTTGAACGGCAGCCGACAACAGGGCGCGCGAATCGAATATGCCTTGAAATATCCCAATCTTGAAGTGAAAAGTTCATTGAACGACGCCTTACTGAAAGGCCTAGTCAACGACGGCATGTTGGCCGAACAAGCGCAAAGCCGCTTCTACGATTTATTGAGCGCGAACGACTTCACCGGCTTGAAAACCCATTTCGAAAGCCTCTATGCGAGTATCCCAAACGACTGGTGCCGAAACAACCCGATCGCGCAATACGAAGGTTTTTACGCCAGCGTATTCTACAGCCACATCGCGGCATTAGGCTTGGACATCATCTTAGAAGACGTCACGCACCAAAGCCGCATCGACATGACAGTCCGCTTCAACGAACAAATCTATCTATTCGAATTCAAAGTCGTCGAACTGGCGCCGGAAGGACGAGCAATACAGCAACTCAAAGACAAACGTTACGCCGACAAATACCGAAGCCTAAATCAACCGATTCACCTAATCGGCGTAGAATTCAGCAAAGACAGCCGAACTGTTGTAGGCTTCGACTTAGAATCAATTGAGTCAATCTCAAAAATAGGGAAGGATTCAGTATAAGTGTTGCGCAATTGGAAAACCTGAGCGATAAATAAAATGAATCAATTACAAGAAAAAATCGAAAAAACGTTAAAGCATTATCAAAAACTGGTGTCAATAAAAGCGCGCAGTCTAGCGTCTCCTTATTTAAACATTAAATTGAAACAACCGATTTTCGTTATTGGCTGTAGCCGATCCGGGACAACCCTGGTCTATAAAACCTTTTCCGAATCAAAATATTTAGGCAGTTTGCAAAAAGAAACTCACGATTTCTGGGTACAATTGCATCCTTTGTCGGAAAGAAATTGGGATTCGCACGAAATCGAACCTGAATCGGCCGGCGACAAAGACCGTGAAATCGTTACGCGCTTTTTCTACACGCAAACCGGCAAGCGGCGTATTGTCGATAAAAACAATCAAAACGGACTCTCGGTGCCTTATCTATACCGATTATTTCCCGATGCGCATTTCGTGTATATCAAGCGGAATCCCGGAGATAATATCGATTCGTTGATCAAAGGTTGGAATAAAGCCGATGAGTTTGGGACTTGGGCAGATGAATTGCCTGAAGATATTGCCATTGATAACGGCAAATACAAACGCTGGTGTTTTTTTCTCGCCGAAGGTTGGCGACAATTGACTCGATCGACTATCGAAGAAGTTTGCGCGTTTCAATACAAAGCGATGAACAAAGCGATTCTTTCCGCCAAAAAGACGATTCCGGTCGAACAATGGCATGAAGTCAGCTACGAAGCATTGATTGCCGACCCGGTCGAAGAGTTTAAGCGGCTTTTTGACGGTTGTTCGGTGCCTTTCGATCAAGCCATGCAAAACCATTGTCGTTCGGTTTTAAACAAGCCATACAATACATTTTCCGAAATTGGCGTCGAGAAGTGGAAAAAGAGCGCTAATCGAGACAGGATAGAGCGGGTGTTGCACATGGTTTACGATCTAAATCAAGATTCGTTAGATAAGGTTTCGGAAAATAGATGTTGAGCGTATTTGAAATGAATTAGCAAATTTAAATACGCGGATTGTATTTTGGCGGCTTAAATCCTTTTTCTACGCGTTGATTCGATCATATGGCAAAAGGAGATAAATTTCTCTGGCGTTTGCTTGAAGATTCTTTCGTCTCCATTTCTTCCAGCGCAAACTTTTTGATTAATACTGAAATAAATACTAAATGATAAATCAAATCCCAATAAGACAGTCCTAAAAATGCGGTGCCGACCATATAACAGATGATTGATGCTCTCACCATGAAGCAGTAATTAGTAACCCATTCCATACCTTCGATATTCTTAGTTTTTTTAGGCAGTAAAGTTAAGCTAATGACACTGCCGAAAATCATCGAAAACCAAAGACCGAATGCGACAAAGCCATGTTCGGAAAACATTTCAACATAAGAACTGTGCCAGTCGCGTTTGCCAACATACATCCATCCTTCGAAACCAGCACCGGTAAAAGGTTTTTGAAGAGTGTGGTTCCATCCGTCTGTCCAAATTTCTATTCGGCTCATAGCGGAAGCATCTTCCTGGTAGGTATCGATTGTTTCCATTCGACCGAACCACTCTTGAGGCATATAGTCTTTGGCAAAAAATGCGCCGGCTAATACTAACGGGATAGCCAAATATTTACGATTGCTATGCCATATTAATATTAGGGTCAATGCAGCCATTGTCAGTAAGGCGCCTCTGGACCAAGACGACAATGAAGCCGCATAGATTATAGGTATGGAAAAAAGTAGCCCCTTTTTTATCAATGGATTGAGTGTTTGTTTTTGCCAAACCAAAAGTAACGGAATTGATATCAACATAGCGACCGCAAATTCGTTGTTTCCGGAGAATTGAGTTGCTGGCGGGCCGTATACGCGATGACCAAAGCCGGTCGCCAAGGCGAAAAGACCGCCTTTGACTGCCACGATACCAATCGAAATTCCAATCGTGACAATCAAATAATAAAGCTTTTCTCGAGTATTGATTAAGACTAACGTGAAATAAAAAGGAATGTAAATTTTGGTGATAAACCAAAACCGTTCCCAAGCAATGGTTTGAAAATACGCTTGAGTAGTAGTGAAAATGAAATACAGCCACAACAAAATAAAAAAATAGATACGCCAGTCTTTGGGTATGGGTTGTTTATCTTTGGTTGTAAATGCACGAAAAGCAACGACTAAAAAAAGTACATAATAGACTGGTAAAGTTCGAACGAAACCCCAGGCATAAGCGTGAGGATTCAGGTAGCTAAAAATGGCAAGCGAAAGTACACCCCACCAGGGCTTCTTGATAGCGGCGACAATACAGCCGCTTAAAAAGATAAGAACAACAATATCGCGCATGATGAAGGTTCAGAAGGTTTTAGATTGTAGATATCCAGCCATTTGACCAAGTACTCCGGCAATGCGGGTTATATAAAAGCGTGATTTCTTGCTGTGGAAGCTAAACAAGGCGCCTGTAAAATACCGTAGGAGTTTAGACCATAAATAGAATGGAACTTTTGTTTTATTCGGGTAATGGGTTAATGTGATAGATCGATTTCTTTGGAAACTTTTCTTGATGAGAAAACGGAGTTTAAAATGCTGTGGAGTCACATAATGATACTGAATGATATCGGGTATATAGCGAAGCGTTTGGCCGGCTTGTAATGCACGTAACACAAAGTCGCTATCTTCGCTGCCCATCAAATCATGACCTTTAGGGCCAAGAGCTATAGAGAAGTTGCCTATTCGCTCAAACACATTCCGATTGACTATTAAATTTCCTCCGCCCGGAACCGATGTGCTTGCAGTTAAAAGCAACGATTCTTCGCCAAGATCGAAATAAGGGACCGGATAAGGCGTAATTTTAAATTCACCCGTTTCATGAGCCCACTCAGGTTCTTCACCAGTCCAATCAGGGATGATTTTGCCGCAGTATAGATTGGTTTCAGGATATTTGATAATGGCATTGAGAACAGCTTGTAAATAATGATTATCAAGACGATGATCGTCATCTATAAAGCATATCCAATCGTCTTCGATAATTGTTAACGCTTTATTTAAGGCATGTGATTTTCCTGGCCTAGGTTCTTCGGCATAAACCAACGGAAATAAATTTTCTGATTTTTGTATTGATTGATAGTTTTGTAGACAGTAAATCGTATCGTCGCTGCAGTTATTAGCGATTACCAGTATTGATATAAGTGTTTGCTCGGGTATTTTCGCGCTGTTGATCGATGATAGAGTTTTTAACAACAAATCGGATCGATTATGGGTGCAAATAACCGCGGTCAGCTTAAGAAATGACATCGCTATGAGTATTTAATCAGCATTAATAGTATTAGTGCTTATAAGGTTAGTATAGATTGCTATGAAAAAATTTAATTAAAAGCTATGTTCAGTGAAATTATTAATTATCTCTTGCCTTTTATTTTATTCAGCTGTTTTTTTAGCAGTGTGGAATTAGGGGAATATTTGAGTCCTAATTTAATTGTTTCAATGGCGTCTTTTTCTTGTTTTAGCTTCATATAATACTTTGCTAACTTATAATAAGCGTGTGAATAGTTTTTTTTTAAGTTAATCGCTTTGTTATATTCCTCTAGGGCAGGCTGGACTTTACCGAGTTTTCCTAATGCTTCTGCTTTGTAAAGGCTGTTCGCAGGAAGCATTATATTTTTGTTGCTGGAATGAACCTGGACATATTCAAAAGAACCGACAGCTCCTTTGTAATCTTCTCTTAACATTTTTTTCATGCCATGACAAAAATGGTGAGTATGTTCTCCAGGTAATTTAATATTCCTTTTTAGGTGTTTTGCATTATCCTGAAAGTTTCCAATTGAAAGCCCCAGGCAAAACGGAGGTAAACGTTGGGCTTCGCTTAATGAGATAGCATACTCGTCGGCAAATGAATTTTGTGATAAGAACGATAAAAAGAGAGTGAAACATAACTTTTTCATCATTTTCTTTTCCTCTTAATATAAAGTTTGCGATATTGATTAAAAATATAATTATGAAACCTCCATAACGCCTTAATAGGTAAGGGAATTGGTCTTGCGTGAGTAATCAAGGGATATCCACAAGTTTTAAGGGTTTCCATAACGGCGCCTTCAAATAATGTAATTTGGCGTAAGGTCATTTTCTCCCGCCATTTTTCTTTATTGGTATTCTGTACTGGTTTTTGTAGTAAAGGTGTTTTACCGGCTTCCCCGGATTTTTTGAAATTAACAAGTGAATCGCTGTAAGGTTCTTTCAGGAATTCACAAACGCCTCTCATTATTTGTGCCGGATTTTCTAGTAAATCCTCATAGCGGATTTCGTGATAAACACCATCTCCGAACTCAAGCCCCATTTGCCTACCTAATTCAACATAGATTTCCCAGTATTTTGCAGCAAAAAAAATGTTGTAAACACCAAAGTCGTGTTTGCGTTCAAACATCGATAATGCGCAATCGCGGCCGTCTCGGATCAGATGAATAAATTGAGCGTCAGGGAAACTTTGTAAAAGAGTTTTCATGTGCAAAACATAATAAGGCGTTTTATCGCCCCAACGCTGTTTACCTTCTCCTAACGCATTCTTTTCAAATAAACCGGCAATAATAGCGGCAATCGTGTATCGACCTTCTTGATATAATTCATTGCTTAGCCGATCTATATCGAATTGGAGACCATGTATATCGGTGTCTAAAAAATTGGCGCTTTGTTTATACATCGCTTCTAAAACTTTGCGAATATTATCTTTCCGAGACAGGTCACCAAAAGAATCCGCTTTACGAAGCAAAGGTATGAAAAAATGCGATTCACCGGTAGGTAAGGAGATGTTCGGGTGAGAGCGCAGCATATACTGGAATAAAGTCGTTCCGGAACGCGGTGCTCCTACTACAAAGATAGGTCTAGAGTTATTGATATTGGAATTCATTTTTTGTAGTAACCGCAGATCATGCCCCAAAAATACGAGATATTCATAAGTTTTCTAAACGAATGATTATATCCTTTTGATACGAATTCATATACCCAACGCCCAACCGCTCTAAAAAATTGAGCATAGATAAAAAGAGGAACGCCAAAAAATCGGCGAGAGTATGAATGATTAACCAGTTGAGCCTTCAAAATACCGGCGTTATTGTGCAAAGCCAGAAAAAAACCGGGCCTTAATTGATGCGGTAAGATTTTATGAAAAACCAAGATGGACGGATGATAATAAAATTTCCCTCCGGTTGCAGCCAACCGATGAAAAAAATCGGTTTCTTCGCCTTTAAAAATCTCATCCTTTCTTAACCCGCTGCCTTTACGGCCCATATTAACATTAAAGTTGCCTATCAAATCAAACACGCGGCGATGAATGGCCATGTTGCCTCCAAACGGAAATTCTTTAACACCGTCCATCGCGTGAGGTACGGCTCCAAAGTCTTGATGACCCAAAAAGCCGTACATATCCGGTGTGATCCATTTCGGCAGCGTTGCCGGGCTTTCGATGTGAATTCTTCCACCTACGGCATCGCAATCGTGCTCTTTAAAAGAGCTATAAATGGTTTGCAGCCAGTGTTTCGTCACACGGATATCGTCATCGATAAATACCAGATAAGTGCCATTGGCCTCCATGATCCCTCGGTTTCTGGCGGCCGATAAACCTTGTTCGGCTTCGAAAGCATAGCTAACCGGCAAATTGTATTGCTTTGTTAACTGCTCAACGACCTGTTTTGTATCATCGGACGAATTATTGTCGATTAGCAGAACTTCCCATGATATCGGATCGATTAACTCTTGCTGACCTAAACAGTCAAAACATTCCGCCAAATTTTGACTGCGGTTATAAGTGCAAATGATGATACTCATATCCATGACGGTTTATTTCCGAGTGAACCGTTGCGCAAGACGCGAACAGTAATATTTCAAAGGAAAAAACAGGTCAGCATTGTTAATACCGAAAGTCATTTTCTGCTTCAGTTTCCAACAAGCGTCGTTTCCATAGACTTCGATTCGATGCAGTAAAAAAGGGTCCTTATGTCTAGTATTGAATCCGGAACGGGTAGAGCATGCCAACGAAAAGCCTGCATTTTCCACGGCATTTCTGCTATCTGTCGTAAACAATCCGTAAGGGTAGGCGAAATGTCGGCACGGTTTTCCCAAACGATCTTCAATTTGCTGTTTTGAAGCCGATATTTCGTAGCTAACCGTTTCCTTATCCAATTCGGGTAATTTGCAATGCGTAACGGTATGGGCGCCAAATGCGATTCCCTCTTGATCCATGGCTGTGACTTGTTGCCAATTCAACATTTTTCGACTCGGAAAATTACGACGCGTCATCCATTGGTTATATCCGTCGATACTGCCGGTAGCCAAAAATACCGTTGCAGGAATTCGATGTTTAACGAGTATCGGCAAAGCATTCGTAAAGTTGTCTTCGAAACCGTCGTCCAGCGTAACGGCTACCGCTTTTTCAGGTAAAGGCGACTGATGTTTCAAGTGCTGCTCGATCGCTTCCAGAGAGACCGGGATAAAACCGCTACTTCTCAATGAGGCCATGTGTTTATCGAAAAGCGAAGGAGGGCACGCATACTTGTCTTCATCCTTGGACAAGGGCTCCGAAATCATGTGATACATCAGGATTAAAAAACGATTGCTCATAGATGCTCAGTTACGGTCGACAAAACGAATCATGGTTTGGAAAAAGGAAGTCGGCAGAAAGCTCAACAAAATGTATTTCGCATCTTTCAAATTGGCAAAACCAAACCGCCAACAGGCTCGAAAAAGTTTTTGGGCCGATACCAGATCGCGTTTCCAAAAAGCGGTATAAGCTTGTTTCAGTACATAACCATTCGTAAGCTCGTGGAGTTTTTGAGCAGGTATGTGATCAACCAATTCGGGGTGCTGTGCGATAAAGTCGGTTTTGACTTGCCGGGCGTCCAATACTTGTCGCCACTTGACCGAAGAAATTTGACCGCGTTGATGCCAACGATAAAAGGCCAAAACTTCCGGCACCCGAATCATTTTTTGAGTTACCGCCGAAACACGAATCCAAAAGTCATAATCCATCGAACTGAAACAGCGCGTCGAGAAACCGCCGACTCGATCAACGACCGAACGCTTGATTAAAGCGGCATGAATTGGCCAAGGGCACCCTTTAAGAAAGGCGCGATAAATATCGTCAGACTCGTAAGCCGGTGGAACATAAGGCGGCCCGTCTTCACCGTTTTCGACGATATTTTGCCAACCGCAGTAACTCAGATCGGCGTTTCCGGTAAGTAAAGCCCTGTAAAGTTTCTCAAGACAATCTGGCGACCAGTAATCATCGGCATCGAGAAACGCGATATAGTCGCCTTTCGCGTGAGTGAGCGCCGCATTTCGAGCAGGATAGGGGCCTTGGTTGGCTTGTTGTAAAGCGACTAATGCCGGATATTTTCGGCTTGCCGCACTCAAAATAGTAAAAGTCTTGTCGCTAGAGCCATCGTCGATTGCGATCAACTCGACATTCGAAAAAGTTTGACCGAATACGCAATCCAAGGCTCCCTGTAGATAAGCCTCGGCATTGAAGCAAGGTATAATTACCGAGATTAACGGTTTACTCATCAATCGGCCTCCGACGAGTAAAAAGGCAAGGCTTGCTGCACCACTCGCCGCCATGTAAAGTTTTCAGCGAAAGCCCGACAATTTTCGGGTGCGAAACGAATGTCGCCTTGCAAAAACGCTTTCAAGGCAATCTCGATGGCATCGACAGTCGGTTCGTCGACAAAAAAACCACTTTCACCCTCTTGTATGGCCTCAACGGCACCCGCCTGCCGGGTCGCCAGCGAAGGCGTCCCGCAAGCTGCCGCCTCCAGGTAGACAATGCCGAAACCTTCATGGCTATCGGCCAAAATAGAAGAAGGCAAAATAAATAAATCCGCGTGCCGCATTGTCTCGATAACTTGCTCGATAGGCAAGCGGCCGGCAAAATCGACTTTTTCCGACAAGCCGAATCGTTGCGCCAACTGCTCGAGATCGGCTTTAAAAGTTCCGTCCCCGATGACGGTATAACGAAAATCGAAGTCCGTTTGGAGACGACTCAAGGCTTCTAGCGCCTTATCGACATTTTTTCGCAATTCGGACAACCTCGACACAGTAAGAAGCTGGGGGACAGCATTATTATTACTGAGTAAAGGAGATTCTAAAAATGACTGACCAACCCCGACCTGAGCAACCAATGTTTTTCCTTCGCATTCCGGATATTTGGCCAAGAAAACTTGTTCGGTATAGCGACTGTTCGACAAAATAATGCGCGTTCTCGGTAAAGCTTGCCGCATCGTGTGAGCCGTCAGCAGCTTTCCGAGCCGGATATCCAGCGGCCTGAGCAATTTCGAGAACCGCCACAAAGCACTCCGAGCAAACGCAGGTCTTCCGGTCAAAGGGTAAGGATTCAAAAAATCGTTACCGTGAATAGAAACCACGACCGGTTTATCGGTATCCAGCGATAACCAACTGTGTGCGGCATTCATTACATGCCAGGCATCAACTGGATATTGTTGCAAGGTAAGCCGGTCGATTCGTCTTGAAAACTGCAAAACCGGGAATACCTCAATACCGGGTAAAGCAACCGGGGCATGCCGGAAATGAACGAATACGCTGACCCGATAGCCGATTTCCGCCAAAGCCTTGGCAAACTCGACCGCATAAGTCTCAACGCCGCCGATGTCCGGGGGGAATTCCGATGTCACAATACCGATATGCATATAGGTTTTATCTCGTTCTGCCGATTAGCCAGCTTCGGCCGGCGATGCAAAGGAGGTCGGAGTCGACCGGTTTCTCGTCAGTATCAGACCAGTATAGACGATCGAACGGTTTTGCAAGCGGTGGACATTCGATTGGCTTGTCCGAAATATTGACCAATAATAATTCGATCGAATCCTTTCGGGATAAATTCGCCGAAAGGATTGCTTTGTTTTCTATTAAAGGTGACGCGACTTGATCCGTATACGAGACCGCCTCGCCGTTGGCGCCCAGCAACGACGGCGCGATGCCGAGTTCCGAATCATAACATTGCAACAAAGCCTCGGCCAGCCAATGACGGTATTTCATGTCCGGTTTCGCGAGACAGCGATGATAAAGCGCCTCCATCCAAAAACCGGGAGCATAACGCTTGCCGGGTTGTAATTCTCCGTACCGCTCGATCAAGCCGCTGTCATGCGTAAATGCCAGTGCTTTGTCCAAAATCGATTCGTCGAATTGCCCCGGAAAAGCACGTGCAAAACGGGCCAAATCCATCAAATTGATCGTTTGATAATCGATTGCCCAGGTTCTTAAAGACAGTTCGCGATCAATATAACCATTAGGCATGACCAAACGCGGAAATTTGGCTTTGATATCCGGTAATTTTTTAATCAAATATTGCCCCGCGAATCGTTTAATAGCCCGTACGGGTAACGGCAAGCGAGCCGCTGTCGAGGTTGGCAGCATCGTCAAACCAATGGCCCAAAATAAAGGCTTGTAAAACCAATCGGCCGGTTTTAGCGATAATACCGTGCGCATGGCATTCAACGCCGACGAAATCAAACCGTCGTATTGACGGTCGCCGGTGAGTTGCGCATAGCGGTTCAATGCAATCGTCGTATCCAAATGCGTATTCAAGACCAACATATTGGACACGCTTTTGCCCAAGGTCCGATTCGGAATCCATTGGAAAGGGCCTTTGTTCATCGCCGCTTCGCTTAATTCGAGCGAGTCGTGTAAAAACCACACACCGCAATCCAATCGATCGGCGGTTTTTGAAAGAAAGGCGACGGCTTTTTCCAGCGCGGTTTTAACTGTCGAACAACCGCTTCTGGCGTATTCATCCATCAATAAATGCACGCCACTGGTATGGAGACGGTAATGGCATTCTGAACTATCCGTCCACATGCCGTGATACCAGCCGCCATCCTCAGCTTGACGCTGCATGATTGATAGAACCAGTTGCAGCTGAAAATGCCTATAAATTGCTTTGCCAGTTGCTTTTTCTAGCCCTGAATAAACCGTGTAAAGCGCATGCGCCTCGTTTTCGGAAATGCACTTTTTGTTATTTGGCCAAGAATAACGAAGATCATAAACGGCGCCATGAATTAAATGGCGGTATAAATCAGCGGGTTTATTAATACTGCCGTGGGAGCCCCATAGAAAACAGCTTTGTAACTCAAAAGAGTCGTATGTACTTATCTGCTTATCAAAAAAATTAGATGAGTGATTTGGAAAACGCCAAATAATTAAGTCTAAGCATCCGTTATTTGAAGCTTTTAATTTGAAGATTCCAGTCTGTTCATTCCATGCGAAACTGAGTAAAGACGATGTATGTTCAGACAAGATTTGGCTATCTGAATTAGTGCAACGCTTAATAGGTGGGAGAGGAATCCACAGTTGGGGGTGCTGGGGATCAAATGGCTTGCCTATATAACCGCCGTAGTCTGTTTGTTCAAACGTATAGGCGTGCTCACATACTAAGCTGATTGTCGAGTTAGTTAGGATTCGGATAAAAAGCGATTCAACCTCATTAAAGCGATCAATCAAAAAATGTCCATTATCAGTCTCGAAACTTAATCGTTTTGCCTGATCAATTTCTATGGCTTCAACAAGATCAGCAGGATTAAATAAGTCAGTGATGTTAAATGTGGTCATTGCATATTAGCTTTAAAATACTCATTAAGAATTCGTTTTTTAAACAATCAATTAGGTACGGGACGCGCCAGGATTATAATAATCAAGTGATTCCGCGTTAAGTAATTTTTGTAAGTATTCCCCTTTTCGAATGCTGGGAAAACGTTGAAGTGTTTCGAGTTTACCATCAAAATTTGGTGAAATATAACGTGGATGGCTCGGTTCTCGTTGATCGTTAGCAGTGCCACGAGCTGGCCAATGCTGAGAAAAAAGAGTTAACTTTTCAGTGACGTACCGGTTGAATGGATGGATGGGTTCGCGTTCCTTCATTCGTAATAAATTTTTTTCGGTAAATTTTTTGAAAAATTTGCGATAAAGTGCCTGCTCCAGGTCAATTCCAGGAATAGGTTCTAAAGACAAAAAACAGTCAAGTACTTCTTGTGTCGCTCTTATAATAAAAAATTGTGTTGCAAGACTGTCTCTGCAATCCAGTTGATAATTTAAGCCAAATTTTCGTAATGCAGCGGTTATTACTCGTTGTAACTTTAACTTTAAGGTTGGTTTTTTTAAATACTTAAACGCTAACAAGTCTTCGTCCCATGCAGAAGTACAAATCATTAAATCTTGATTTTTCTCCATTTTAGCAATTAAATCGTAAATTATTTTCTCATTCATGATCCATGTATCGCCTTCAAGGTGAATAATATATTTAGGTGAAAAATTTTTCATTGCTAATCTAAGAGATTCGTTCAGTAGATCTAATGCACCATATTGGAGAGATTTTGGTTCGCACCTTAAAAATATATCTTCTATATGTTGTTGGTAAATTTCACTTGAGCAGGTATGCACAATCGGCAAAGACATTTTATAATTTAGTTTTATTATCTCTTGATTAATTCGTGCGCAGTCAATTCGGTCATAAGTGGTCATACATACAACTGTTTTTGTGTGTAATTTTTTCATAGATATTAAACTAATCCTTATTTTTATTGAAACGCCACAAAATATATTTATTTAAAAAGGAATGGATTTTTACTTTAATACTTTCTTTTAGTATTGTTGGTTGTATTGATAACTCGGCAAATATCCTTCTTTTATGTTCTGAACCGACCAGGCTTTGAATGAAATTAATATAATTTGAAGAGGATTTTTCGATACTATAATTTATAAAAACCTCAATTTGTGCATTCTTAACCAAAGTGTGTGCTAACTTTGGATTATTTACTAATTGATACATGCTATTAAACCAAGCATCATAAGTATTACTCACTAATAAACCTGTCTTTTCATGAAAAATAGATGATCGATATGGAATTACATCGCTATAAATTCCTGGGATGCCCGCTGCGGAATATTCTAGCCATTTTATATTGCTTTTACAGCGATTAAAATAAGTATCTTTTAACGGTACTAATGCACAATGAACAGGAAGTTCTTTTAATATAGAAGCATATTTTTCATAGCTATCTTGAAATTTAATTAGTTGAACTGATGGGTGATTCAAGAACCTTGTGGGCAATTCTCCAAAAAAAATGGCATTAACATTTGGGAAAGTTTTTAATATTTCTAATAAGGGATCCAAGATAATGAGCCAATCATCTTCATGTGTAGATGTGCCTGAAATAAGAAAATTAAAATTATGATTCAATTGCCTTGGACTCGAATTAAAGAGACTCCACTTGACGAGATTGTGTTCCAATTGAAGTAAACGTGGATTATATCTTTGTAATGATTCCTTTAAAGTTGGTGTAGATACTATAACAACATCAGCTGATTTTAAAATCCACTTAATATAGGGTGAATGTTTTTTTAGGTTTTCATAACTGGGATGATAATTAGGTAAGTCGAGAAGCATATCATCTAGTTCATAAATAATAGGTATGTTTAAAGTTAATATTTTTTTTAGAAAATTATGTGTAAAATTAGCTGGAAAATGCCGCTGAATGATGATTAAATCGGCTGTACGAGTAGATTCTAAATCAAATGACCATTCAGAGTTAATTCGTTTTGCGGCCCAAATAATATTAAAATTATGCGCCATTAAAGGTGCAATTAAACGTATAATTGGGCAAGCATGAGTTTCTGGATAAAGTGAATATATTACTATAGTTTTACTATTATTATCTGCTAAGCTCATTACCATACTATTGCCTTGTTTAGAAAAATAATAACCGACGCTGAAAATCTTGGAAACGGAGCGATAGCGAAGTGAAGATTTTTAGACCCCGATAGCCGTAGCGCCGGCTGTTTTGCCAGAGTCTGCGCGAATAGCGCAGGCGGAGGCAAAATACAAGGCATCGCGACACGGCGTAAAGCCATTTGTGGGAGTGCTACGGAGCCGCATCGAGTATACGATGATGTGGCGTAGTGGAACGGACGCAGGGCGAATCCGGGCCGCCGAAGGCAATAAACGCCAAGTCATTTTTCGCTGCTGAAATCGGACGGACCCATTTCAGCTTTCGCGAAAAATCTTGGCGCGCTTGGCTTCCTAAATCCTTCATGCAAGAATCTTTCGTAAGAAGAAAGCGGCACGCCCCGCTTCTCCTGACAGATTAATCTTATTGGCCAGTATTTTAAAATCATCCATTTCTTCTTCGGTAAATAGTGAACTATTTTTGTTAATCCATGGTGAGTTCTTATCGGTCAAAGGAATTCCTCTGGCATACATTTCACTGCCATAAAATTCGAACGCTGTAGTGTCATGTTTAATATCGAAGACTTCCAGTCCAGTTTTGCTTGCCAGTAACTTTAAGCTTTTTAGGGAATGGAGATACAGATGTCTAGGAGGGTCAAATTCCACCCAGTTAGTTCCATATTTTTCCCATACAAACGATGAAACTATAGGAATACGAATCAAACAGACGCCATCAGGCAATAGATGTTGCTCAATCTGTTGAAGAGTAGCTTCTTGATCAGGAATATGTTCCAAAGAGTGGTGTAGGGTAATTAAAGAAAACTTACCGACTACATCGCTAAGCTCGGACGCAACGATTTTAACTTGCCCATACTGTTGATCGCCCATAATGATAGGATCTGCACCTAGAAGCCTAGTAAATCCGATTGACTCTAGGTTGGCTAACCATTGGGAATAGATGCCACAACCAACATCCAATATGGGCTCATCAAAATTTTTTAGGCCAGCAGTATTGATTATCTCTTTAATTAATAATCCTTCATTTACTCTTTCATGTAACGAAGTTGGAAGATCAACTATTAATTTCAAAAGGTTATTTAGTTTGTAGTACTTACCGAAAATAGCAGTTCGGCATCGCTGTTTTTGAAGGAAACGAATAAGCCAGTTTCTACCTTGAGTAGTGATTTCTGATGGAGTATGGGCGTAGTATTTTGGTGGGTAGTATTCACTTAGATTTTTTGGAATATCAGTAATTTGCAAACAGTCGCAAGTATTACACTGGAAATATTCAAATTTTTCACGGGTGCCAAACATCATTTCGTATGCTATAAATGTTGAATGATTATCTTCAGTCTTACAAATACGACAGCTGTGTAGAGATATTGTCATGATGTTAGGCCTCTATTTCTGAATGTGTGTTGTTTTCCAATTGGCATCCAGAGCGAAAAATCCGTCACGTACTGTAATAGGTATTTTACCAACCACCTGAAAGTGTTTTAGGTTTTCACCATAAAAAATTGTACGCGCTGCTTGACCTGCGGTTATGCCAAATCGGATTGAATAGACGCCAGTAAGAAGTGGTAGTCGATTGATTGTGCAGGCAATTTCGTATAACCCTTGGGCGAGGCAATGTATAGTGAGTTGTTCTTCGCTGTTGTGGGTGGTCAAGTATAAAAAATCTGTTGTATGAAAGCCAAAGCCAAAAGTCACTTCATCTAATTCTTTAAGTGCATGAATTATAAAATGGATTGAGCAATTTTGATTATACGAAAGGCTTTCCACTTTTTGTCCAGAATGATCAGACAAAGATATCGACACCAGTTCAATTTCACCACTACCTTCAGTGCGTGTCTGGACTAGTTCAGTGTTAGTTTTAATTTTTCTGTCGCTCTGTTCGTAGAAGCTGTCGCATACTAATTGAGGATCACCTTCCATATTGATACGTCCATGATCAAGTAAGATTACTCGGTGACACAATCGTTGGACTTGCCGTATGTTATGACTAACCAAGAGTACGGTTTTGCCTTGCCTTTTTATTAATTCTTCCATTCGATCAAAGCACTTACGCTGAAAGGCTAAATCGCCGACCGCCAGTACTTCGTCAACAATCAAAATATCCGCTTCCATGCTCGTTGCAATAGAAAACCCCAATTTAACTTTCATGCCGGAACTGTACCGCTTGACCGGCGTATCGATAAACTGTTCCAATTCGGAAAACTCGATAATTTCGTCCATTTTTTGTTTGACGACTTTTTTCGGTATGCCCAGTATAGCCGCATTCAGAAAAATATTTTCCCGGCCTGTCAATTCTGGATTGACGCCTGCGCCAACCTCAATAAGTGGCGCCACGCTGCCGCGCACGATGACTTCGCCTTTGGTCGGTTTGCTGATGTTGGCCAAATGTTTCAGCAACGTGCTTTTACCCGCACCGTTATGGCCGATGATGCCGACCACTTCGCCTTCTTCAATCGAAAAGCTGACATCGTCAAGCGCTTTGAATCGTTCCCGTTCGTGGACGGGCCGGAAAGTAAGCCGTCTTAACGTATTCAACGCCGTTTGCTTTAGGCTGGTTAAATGACCGAGTTTATATTCTTTGGTCAGGTTTTTGACTTCTATGATGGGCATTTTGAAATTAAATAATAAGAATTTTTGCTTAATGTTTTGTGTTTATCGTTAACTCAAAAAATCAACAAATTATAGAAATGGTTTATTGGGTTTAAAGCTCATTAAAATGTGTATCTTGGCTATAACGATACAAGATCCTGAATTGTGCCTATTTAGCCACCATCCTAAAATGAGGGATTGATGCGCCCAAACGGGCATAAAAAAACACCAAGCCGGGCTTAAATGCTGAGCAGGGTCAACCCATAAATGGGCTATAACATATTCACCCACTGGATGTTTGTAAAATCCCGCTCGCCCTTCAAAATGCTCTGCACGCACGAAGTTTTTCAATGCCTATCTGCTATTCTAGGATCTTTGTTCTCAGTTAATTATAGCCCCTCTTTTTATTAAATCTGCTCCTGATTAGTAAGTAGTTTCAGCTAATTCAATGGCGCGTCCCTTAAGTCGTCATTTCGGCATGGATTGCCGAAATCCAGACTGCATGGATAGCTCGAAGCTTGCCATCCATGCCACTGGATGCCCGTATCCCTGCGTGCATGACGGTCTTTTTTGGGTTTAGCTGAAGCATCTTGCTAATCAGGAATCTGCTTTAATGTAATGACCCGTTTTTTATTCAATTGCTGCGCATTTTTGTACTCTGTAGCTCAGTTTAATCATCCGCAGTCTTTATACAGAGATAAAGGGCATCAATCGCTTTGCAATAAAGGGGTAAATCGCTGTATATTGTTATAGCCAAATCTGAATCATAGGTATGCGACAATCGATTTCGGGCTTGCAGCATTTGTAGCCAAAGCACTTCATTCGTTATCCAGCCCATTTGAAATGCCTGTTTTAGGCAACTTTTGGGTGATAGGCAATCCATGCCTTGTTCTGCGCTGATTAATTTGATACTTTTCCAGGCCTATTCAAAACAAAATTCAAAATATTGGATGCACCCAGCTTTGATCAGATTAGTTTCTGCTTTTATTGATAAGGCATGCTTCAATTCCGAGATGGCTTTGCCAAGATCGGTCAAAATTCGTTCATTATCCATAAATCAATCGTCCTTTTTTGAGTGCCTGCTCCTGTAAATTCTTGGATGAGCGATTGAGGTCGACCCAATCGATTTTGTATAAAGTAGGCAGGTTGTCTAATTCGTCTTCAATTTCGTAGAAAAGCTTTAAATCGACGGGCCGGTTTCCGTAAATGCCGATATCGAAATCAGAGCGTGAATGTTGTGTTCCCCGGCTTCTTGAACCAAAAATGTATATTTTGTAATAGCATAGATCATCTTTATGGCGTTCGATGACATTTTTGCTTTGGAATTCTTAGAGATTTTGTCGCTTTTAATCAAATTACGTCGGCAAACCAGCTTTCGGCACGTTTGAAGTACCAGTAACTGAACGGTAGCACCACCAAAGTCAATATCGCGCCGGGATACATTGCATCGAAATCAGGCGGCAAGCCTTTGAGCATGACGCGTTGAAAGCTGTCGATGATCCCGGCCAACGGATTGAGTGTATAAAGCATGAAAAGTCTTTCCGACCATTCGCCAGCGGCTTGCTCCACGATCAATGTTTTATAAACAAGACTCAAAGGATAAATGACCGGCGAGGCATACATCAAGAGCGATAGTGCAACCGGTAGAGCTTGCGAAACGTCGCGATAATAGACGTTCAATGCCGCTCCGAAAAAACTGATCGTCAACGCGACGATCATCGTATATAGAATGATTGCCGGCACCCAAAAGGCTTGAACGGTCGGCATCATCCGGTAATAGACCATCATGCCGGCAAGTATAAAAAAGCTGATCGCTAGTTCAACCAGTTTGGTCGCCATCGCCGTCAGCGGAAAGACTTCGCGTGGGAAATAGATTTTTTTGATCAAAGCGGCATTCGACGTGACGCTATTAACACCCTCTGATGCGGACTCTTGAAAAAACACCCAGGGCAACAAGGCGGCAAATGTGAGTATAGGGTAGGGGATGTCGCCGCTTTCGATACCGACGAAACTCTTGACTAGGGTAAAAATCAACATCAGCATGACTGGTTTTAATATTGCCCATAAGATACCAAGATATGCCTGTTTATAGCGGATGACGATATTTTTCCATGCTAGTGCGAAAATAAGTTCGTGGTAGTGAAAAAGATTTTTAGTTTTTTGTTTCATGTGGATTGTATAAGGACCAACAATTTGTAGTATTCAATTGTTTTAGAGGTTCTTTGATATTCAATAAAGTATTTGCATTAGTAACTGACTACAAATTCAAAGTGGCAAATATAACTGCTAGGATTTTGACATAATAATTGTAAATGAACAGTGTCATTGATATATAAAAGATTATACGATGATGGTTATTTTCATTAGTGAGTCAATACTACGCGTCCTTG
Organism: Gammaproteobacteria bacterium; assembly: GCA_018830325.1. Taxonomy (GTDB): domain Bacteria; phylum Pseudomonadota; class Gammaproteobacteria; order Methylococcales; family Methylomonadaceae; genus Methylotuvimicrobium. Next base: position 13,572 of record JAHJSQ010000115.1, on the reverse strand, counting down.
TAGTGGTTTCCATCGTTTATTAGGATTTAGATTTCCCTTTTTTTGTAAATTCTTGATTAATAACTTTCGTTTGATATATTTTAGATTGATAAGATCACGAAGATAATAGAATATAGGTGATTGCCTTAAAGATATAAAGGATAATTGTTTAGTACCCGATTGTTTACCCAATGTAATATATGATTCCAAGCTATGTTCACTGACCCAAGCCGCCTTTGGCGAAACTATAGCATAAAACTTTATGGGATAAGGAAGATGATCATAGATATCTATGGGTTTTACCAAAGGATAGGCTATTTCTAATCTTTTCTTCGCCGCTTCTAATGTAATCATATATGCATGAAGCGCTTTGGGTCCCCCTGATAATTCATAAGCAATAAAACCGGCGCCCAAGTTTTGTCCAGAATCGGCGTCATAAAATACGGGGCCATTCCTATTAAAATCCATACAATCAAGGAAGCAGTAATCCCAGTTGCTAAACAAAAGGCCTTCTGTCAATAGTTTTACAATATTTGGGTTGAGCCGGGCGTCATCTTCAAGAACAAGTGCAACAGGAATATTTTCTTGTTCCATGATTTTGTAGGCCTGTATGTGTGATAAATAACAACCTACAGCACCTCGAGGTAATTTTATATTTTTAGCGACAATTGCATTGATATCATTTTCTGACATGGCTTCACCATCGACAGCATCTATAAGACGATATTTAACATTTAACTCGGATAAATGTTGAGTTATTGCTAAGCGTCGGCTAGGGGCACGTGCGAGGCTGATTACAAATACAGGGATAAGTTGGCCATTAGTCATTTTTTAAAATCGCTTTTTTGTTTTCAATGGAACTTAAACAATTTAGGTGCCTCGTGCAAGAAATTCGCCCGTTAACGGAAAAAGACTTCAGTCGAATGACTACGATAACTATTTCCATCGAATTATCAGTTAGGTACTTAACACCAAAATCTAATTGTTTATGTTTCTATACCAGTTGCTTAAATTACGTTCTGTTAGTTTCTCAAGATCCTTTATTTCCGAAATAAAAATAGACTCAAGTTTTGTTCTTGCATCTGTTGTCATAGGAGGAGTCGTAATTGGCGTCTGCTCTTTTGCGTTAAATTTTTCTATAAGTTTATGCAGTCCTAGTTTTTTTATTTTTTCCACGTTTTCTTCATTGGCATATTTGTGAATCATACCCTTAATAAAACGATAGGTCTTATCCAGTCTTCGACTTTTATATGTTCTGGCTATATTAATTTTTGTATTTATTGTACTTGGTATAAATTTATCATCCAAATTAAGAAATCTATATAGATCTACAAGTACTTTATCTGGGTTTGACGATATGTCTTCTTGAAAGGTGATAAATATTTGTTCTTTTTTAAAATACTTTAAATAACTTTTCAAATGTGACGCATAGTAACCTTGATCAATGTATGTAGGATTTGATTCAACCGCTAAATCAAAATTTAACAACTCCCCTGTAACCCTACCTCTTCTTACTTCGTGTTGATGCTGTGAATAAGCTCTATCAATTGGGTTTCTTAGGCACAAAATTAGTTTTATATCAGGATTATATGAATAAAGACGTTCCGGAACATTTTTATCATAAAAATAGAGTGTTGAGAATTCTCCAGTTTTCCAGTCGCCAAATTGAAAAAGATTATGGTACCAATGATATCCGAAGTGGTATTTGAAATTAAAAAAATTGACTTCTTTTTCTTTGCCAACTTTAATTTCCGGATGCTCTAGCAGGCATTGAAATAACCAACTCGTAGCGGCCTTTTGGACGCCAATCCCAATAAAATCGAGTTTTTTCATAAATTTATGAACTAATGATTGGTTAACAAGGATGTTGTTATCTTTTTAGCAAGTTGAGGATAAATCAATTTATGAAACCTGTTTTCACCAACAAAATGTAAAAAAGTTGCATTATCAACTAAATGGGCATTTGCTTGAGTAAACACGAAATATTTTTCTATAGGCAATGCTTCTGCATTTTTTGAACAGAGTATTAAGCCATGCGTAGTCTGTTCCGCTCCCCATAAAAATATTTTGTCTCCAAATTTTTCATGCAACAATCTGAAGAGTTTATCTAATTCATCGAAGTTGATCGTCCCTTGATCATATCCGATAAAGCCGGAACAAAATCCTTGCTGTAAATAATAATTGCTATTGAGGGTGGAATTAATTTCATCCAAATCGTTCATGATTAAAGTTTGAATATGAACTTTCTGGAGATTTGCATATTGCGAAATCTCGAGCTCTTTTTGGACTTTCATTTTGCCCCTAGGTGCCAAATGGTACCAGGGGTTGCCGCCGTGCTTCGACCATTCAATTATTTCATCGGGCCTTCTTATGAAAAGCGTGTCGGTATCTAAAATGATGATCCGCTCGGTTTTATTGAAAAATGTCGTGTCGAACAATTTGAGGTAGCTTGTATAACTCCCCCGTACTTTTGAAAGAAATGGATTTTTGACTAGTCTATCGAATTCAGCATTTGCAAAATTTCTATCAATGATAGTCGTATGGGGTAAGTGTTTTTTTATCAGTTCTTTATCGGCATCGGTTAGACTACCGTCGTCATGAACGCATATCGCAAAGTCGTTTTCATATTGAAGAATGGATTTGACCGCTGTTAGATATGCATACACATAGCGATGGGGTACTGCTGAATGAACAGTAGTCGATGCTTTGGGATTGGTTTCGATAGGCGCTGTTTTGGTAATTCTACCAAAACAAATTTTATCGCCGTATGTATTTAGAAAAGGGGTGAGTCCTCTCAGGCTCCATGGAATAGGATTCTTAAACATATATTGTCCGGTTTGCATAAATTTATTGGTTAACTCTTAAACCAGGTGACTCGTTCTTTTAGGTCTATGTTTTTCAATAATCCATTTGTTAATAATTGTTCCAAGTGACGTTCATGACCGGCTTGTCTGTCCTTGACTTGATAAAGCTTGCCTTTACTTTCTTGAATGGTTCCGAATTTATCGCCGCTTTCCAGTCTGTCGAAAAGTTCGCAAAATGCCTGAGTGCTGCTTTTTACCGCCCGCCAGAACAACTCGAGTTCGGTATCGGTTTCTTTGACTTCGGGACTAACGTGGGCAATCAATTTACCTGTATCAATGCCGGCATTGATGTAATGGATCGTGCAGCCGACTTTTTCCGGCTCCTGGTTGTAAAGCGCCCAGAATGTGCAGTCGGCGCCCCGGTATTCGGGTGAGAGTCCGCCGTGTAGGTTGATAATGCCGAGTCTCCCTTTTTCCAGCAACGGCCCTTTGATCAGTGACGTACCGAATACCGCGATGACGTCGGGTTGATATTGGTCGACGATGGATAGAACCTGTTCGTCGTTGATATAAGGGATTTCGATGCCCAATTCCGCTCGGTCTAGTTTAGGCTCATTTTCGCCGAAATAATATTTGGCTTCCGGATTGCCTCTATAACGCTTTCGGTCGCGCAGCCAGCGCGAGATTTTCTGCCAAAGTTTTTTAGGGTCTTTGAGCAGTTTGAATATTTTTCCGACAAATTGATGGCTGCCCGTTTCTTGAATGATCGCTTTCGGTTGGCAATGGCGGCAAAGCTCGTTCGCAAAGTAAATGTGTCTCGGCGATTGTCCGCATAAGATGATCACTGAAAGATTGGACATTTCTTTAGCTCCTGGCCGTTTCGGGAATCGATTCGCCCGAGATTCGTGTCATAAGTGCATCCGCAAAAAATTTTGCGGCCCAGTTGGGATATTCGAACATGGAATAGCGTCCCCAAATCGGCGCGGAGCCGGCTATAGCGCCGTCTCGGTGATCCATATTTCCGGTGATGCGCTGGTTGGATTTAATAAACTTAATACCCGACTCGGCGTTTTGTTCGAATTCTTTCAGGCCGCAGGCTTGTGACAGTCTTAGCCATATAATGCTCATTTGAGCGAGGCCGGTCAGGCAGCAATAATTGGCTTGCGGTTGCCAGTTATCGGCATAGCGTCCCGTCAACCAACCGTCTTGCCGTTGTTGTACGGCTTGCGCCTTAGCGGCTTTAATCGCGGCGTCGAGCATTTCTTGGTTCTCTAGCAGTAACCCGCTTTCCATAACGCCGCGAATAGCATAAGCGATGTTGTGCGTAAATGGTAGGCCGTCGGCCGTAAATGCGTTCGTTTTATACCAACCGGATGGTGTTTGCTGGGTAAGTGCCCAGCGGATATTTTTTTCTGCCGCGTCAACTAAAGCCTTTTCGTTGGCAATCAGGCCAGTTCTCAGTAAAGCCCAGGCCGCTCGGGTGTTGTAGGTATGCGGCGTATCGTTATGGACCGATTGTCTCCAGCAACCGTCGTCGTCTTGTTTCGATATCATCCAGCGGCCGGCATTGATGGCCGATTCGAGGCATTCGTTGCGCTGGAAATTAAGGTATCCGGCAAGCATGCCGTGCATGATTTGCCCGGTGTTGAAAATAACAGGTTTGCTGCCGGATTCGCCGAAATGGCCCGGAAACGAGCCGTCCGGGTTTTGAATCGAGAGTTCCCAGTCTATGATGCGTTGTGCGCGTTGGGCGAGTTCCTGTTGTTTTAGGATTTTTTCGGCTGCCAGAAACGTTTCGACGATATAGCCGCTGGTTTCCGGATAACTGGGCAGCCAGCCGTCTTCGAAACTCCATCCTGCCGAGACGCCGCCTTGGTCCAGCTGTCCGGTGCGTTGATCTTGAGCTCTGCATAACCAATCGATTGCGGCTTTAAGATGAACTTCGTCCGAGTTGACTGGTTGTTTGCTCAAACCTTTCAGGTCGTCGACAATGATGCTCAAATGTTCCGGGCGCCAGGGTTTGTATCTGAAGGGTAGGGCGATCAGTTTTTGGAGTGTATTTGCCATCGCTTTTTTATTATTCTTTCAAATTGAACAGTTGTTTCCACGCTTTACCTCACTGCTATTAAGTTAACCTGTCATGCCGGCATGGATTGCCGATATCCGGATTACATGGATGTATTCCATGCTTGCCATCCTCGGCGCTGGATTCCGCCACTCCCTGGCGGAATGACGGGGTTAATTTCTGTAATTATTCACACCCCCTATCGTTCCCACGCTCCGGCGTGGGAATGAAGACCGAGATGCTCTTGCGTCTCGTACCGCTGGAGCGGTACTCAGGCGTTTCCATGCAGAGCGTGGGAACGATAATTGCCAGGGGACTGAATAGTTACTAATTTCTTATTGGCAGTGATACTTTACTTATAAATATAACGGTCAGTCTAAAGTCGCGATCTGGGGATCGCTCCCACAAGTAGTTGTTGAAATTTGTTGTAGGTGCAACGTCTTTATAGCAAATTGGACAACGGTCGTCTTAATAATGTGTTTTCATTTTAGTACTAAATTAAAAACCGGTTTGAACTTTTGAGACGACTTGTCTAATTTTTCCCGATGCTTCCGGCGGAATATCTTCCGCCATGTTAATTTCGATGCTGCATGTTTCGCCGAAACGGGATTTAAATTTTTGATCGATGCTGGTTTTCGCTTGATCGGTCCACATAGGATTGGCCACGATCTGAATTTCAAATCGGTCGATGTCATGCTGAATGATTTTGAATTGTTCGACGCCCGGCGTTTCGCGAAGTACATAAATTGCTGCGAGGGCATGCACGATCGAGCCGTTCCGATGGACTAAAAAGTCGGTGCTGCGTCCGGTAATTTCTTCGATCACATGCAGCCCGCGACCGTCTTTATCCGTTTCTTCGGATAATTTCATTATGTCGCCGGTGCGGTAGCGGATGAAAGGTTGGGCTTCCGAGCACAAGCCGGTCATGACCGCTTCGCCGGTTTCTCCGGGTTTTACCGGTTTGCCTTGCGGGTCGAGCACTTCGATGATGATGCTTTCGCTCATTTGCAGCATTTGATGATGGCGGTTTTCATGCGCAGTGAAGCCGATGTCGCGGCTGCCGAATTCGTTGGCGACGGGTACCTTAAAAATCTCCGAAATTAACTGGCGTTGTTCCGCATAAAGAGGTTCTCCGGTGGTGCAAACCACTTTCAATTCAGGCAATTCTATATTTTGGTCGGTTTCTTTGGCAAATCTTGCTAGAAGAGCAACACTGCTGGCGTAGCCGTAAATGCATTTAGGTTTGAACTTTTGTATGGCTGTCAGATAATTCGACATCATGTCGGGCGACATTTGAAAGGCATTCAAAACAAGCTGATTCAACAGTCGGTCGCGCGTTGTTTTTATTCTATCGGTTTTGTTGAGCTCTACAGGCGCTCCCCATAAATAGACTTCGGGATCGCCGACATCGACGCCCCACCATCTTCTGGCGCGAATGCGTCCGGCTGCATCCGATGCTTGGCGATAACGTCCGAAATGGAAAATTAGAGGTTGACCGCTAGAACCGCCCGTTGTGTATCGAAATATGCCGCCCGGGACATTAAGCCATGCCATTTGTTCGCCATGCTGCTGAGCGTCTGTTTTGGACATCGGTGGGAGTTTTTGTAATTCGGTAAAAGTCAGGTTTTCGAGATCGATGCCGGATTCGAGGATTCGAGTTGAATGCCAACGGCAATGTTCATTGGCGATTTTCAGCAGCGTTCGTAGTTTCTTGAGTTGTAATGTTTCGATTTCTTCTCGGGAAAGCCATTGGGTTTTTTCCAGTTCTTTTAGATAGGAAAAAGTCGGTCGGTTCAAGAGTTTTTCTTGAAGGGGGTATACGATATTCCGGGAAATGAAAGGATGCATTATTAGTATTATTAGAAAAATGTGGCGGTCTGGTTTAAAGGTAGCATAAAGAAAGCAGTGGCCAAGAGAGATTTAAAAGTAAGTATTCAGATTCTCTTTGCTGTTTCCCCAACTACGGTTTGGGAAACTCTGTACGTGTAAGTATTAAGTCCCCCTCTTTGAAAAAGAGGGGCTAGGGGAGATTTTTTAAATAAATCCCCCTCAATCCCCCTTTTTCAAAGGGGGCGGCTAACAATTACGCCTGAATTGCGGTAATTTGCCAACGGGGTCTGAATACTTACATTTACGTAAGTTCTTGCTTATTGGTTTCGAGAAGCTAGAGCTTCTCGAACCGCGTTCCCAAGCAAAGAGCTTGGGAACGCGCGAAACCTATCACTATGTTTCGCGCGGCCATCTTTGTGGTTTTTCTCCGCTGTTCCCCAAGCTCCTGCTTGGGGAACCGATACGTGAAGCTCTAGCTTCTCGAAAATGAAAAAGAAGCTAATGTTCTTTTAAATGGCTGCTCACTTAACGCGGGACAGTTTAAGGTTAGTCCGTTCATGGTGAGTCCTTCGGCTGCACTCAGGAGAGCCGAGGGCTCAGGGCGAACGGTTTATCCTTAGTGCTTTTGTGCCGCCTTAAGTGGAAGCCCTTAAATTACAGCGTTTACAGATGAGTCAAGTTTAATCGGTCGATTAGGTCTCGGGAAGCCAAAGCTTGGGAACGAGCGAAACTTTTCACTATGTTTCGCGCGGCCACCTTTGTGGATTTCTGACCTATCTTTTGTCCGATAGTGAGGTTGCTCGGGTTACGCTAGTGCTAACCCGACCTACGCGACTGTCCTAGTTCAATAGCTTGTCGTAGACCGCTTGCACTTTTTCTGCATGCGTTTCGACGTCAAAGGTTTTCAAGGCATGTTGACGGGCGTTTTTTCCTAGCGCTGTTCGCAACTCACTGTCCTTGTAATATCTTTCAATTTGTTCGGCGAGTGATGCGGCATCTTTCGGCGTGAATAGCAGGCCGGTTTTGTCATGTTCCATCATTTCCGCAGCGCCGCCGTGATTAGGGCCTATTAACGGTCTGCCCATTGCCAATGCTTCGATGACGACCGTTCCGAGGGGTTCGGGGCTGGTCGAGGCCGATACGATGACGTCGAGGCCGTTGTAGACGGGTTCCATTTTTGCGACATGGCCGGTAAATACGACGATGTCGCCGAGTTGTTCGTCGATGACTCGTTGCCGGAGCGCGGCTTCATAAGCTTGGCATTCATCCGGAGTGCCGCCGATGATAAGCATTTTTAAATGGGGTATTTTTTCTTTTAATAGTTTGGCGGCATCGAGAAACATTTCTTGGCCTTTCCACGGGATTAACAGGCCGATTAGGCCGACGGCAAAATCGTTTGCAGTAATGTCATGGTCTTTTCTGAATACATTGCCGTCGGCTTCGATGTCCAGTTTTTCCAATTCTATGCCATCGTAGATGACGTCGATTTGGTCTTCGGGAAATTGTAGTTTTTCCCGCACGCTTTTGGCGACCCAGTGCGATACCGATATCAACCGATCGGGAAGGCTGTAGGCCCATTCCATCAATCGAGAGCCTTTTTGATCGCCGCGAACGTGGCAGACGGTGGGTATGTTTAGGATTTTGCCGACGAGTAGGGCAGCTCGGTTACAAAGAGGTTCGTTGTTGGCATGAATTAAATCGGCTTTAAAGTTTTTCGCGGTCCACAGCAATCGAACGAAAAAAGGCAGGAAGTTCGCGGTATCGTCCGTTCTGGCGAGTATTTGATTGATGACGAAGCGTAAACCGGGGATTTTATCGGGCCATGTTGCGGGGTCTAAGTTTCGATGCGCGCCGACGATGTCGATATGTCTATCGGGTATGTGTTTCCATTCCGCTTCTTGGGCGATTTCTTTGTAGTGCGGGCCGGTTCTGCCGGTGACGACCATCGGAATATATCGTTGACGATCGAGATTTCGAACCAGATGACGAAGACAAATGATCGCGCCGCCGTAGCCGATGCCGTTTTCTACGTAAAGAATGCGTTTTGGGGGCGGGGTTTGCATGTTTTACTCACCATTCGGTCGTTGTTTTACGGTTTGTTTATTGTAGTCGAAATTAACCGATGGTGTTTTGTGTCTTACTTAGGGGCGCTGTTTTTTAAACTTGGGTTTGGTAGGTCTTCACGTTAGTTTTTGCTTACCGGTTTCGAGAAGCTGGAGTTTCTCGAACTGCGTTCCCAAGCAACGAACTTGGGGACGAGCGAATGTACCTCAAAAGCCTGCCATCCATGGCACTGGATTCCGCCAGTCCATGGCGGAATGACGGGGGTTGTCCGGACATTTCGAAAGATCATCACCGCAATTCAAGCAGACAATAATGACCGTTATTAAAATTTAAGGATGAAGTATACACAATGGTTATGTATCCTGCGGCGCGTGGCTAATATAATTTTTAGATTTCAAAAAGGACAGAGTATTAGTTGCTGTTTCTAGAAGCATCGGGACTAAGTCCCTGCCGCGTGCCAACGCTAACCGAAATTCTTCCGGATCTGTCATATATTCATGTACCATTCGGTTTCTCAATCCTCGCGCCTCAGACCACTCGGCCACGCTAGGCAGCCAGCCCAAACGTTCAGCTCGGCCCAAATTATCAAGCGCAGTGCCCAAGGTTTCCTCTTCAATCACCAACACTAAAGGAATCAACTTATCGCCTAAAGTATCTTGGAGACGACCGAATCGACCGACGAAAGCCTCGACTCTTTCAGAGAGATCTATATCCTGCTCTAAACGGCTAATCCAGCTCCAATCATCTTGAGCAAACAGCCGACTGGTAGTTTGTTCTAGGTGTTTACATTCTTTTGATACGATGCTCGCTAGAGTCCGTAGCTTAAGAACTTTATCATCGGTCAACATAATCTTATCCCCTGCTTTTTGGCCACATCATGTATTGGCAAATTTGCGGTATCGATGTCTTTAACGAGAATATCCAGGCGCTGTTCGCCTAAGACCATTTGAATTTTTGCTCCTATTTGGCAAGCTGAAGCCACTCGATTCTCTAATTTACGATTCACTTCGATGAGCAAATCGATATCTCCTCCACGCAATTCATCGTTGACTCTGGAGCCAAACACCCAAATTGCAACATCATCGCCTACAATCGATTTAGCTTTATCGACAATCACTTTAATCATTTGCGTGGTAAGTCGCATATCATAAACTCCAGCTTTTCAGGGGCTTAACCTCTTTTATCCTAAAAAGAGCAGTTGGCAAGTGTTGTAGACCGTTCGTGCTGAGCTAAGTCGAAGCATGAAGGGTCTACAACACTTTCACCGGCCTGGTGAAGCCTCAAACTACCGTTCACCCTTCGACAGGGCTCTCCTGAGCGTAGTCGAAGGGCTCAGGGCGAACGGTAGTTTGAGGCTCTCAACTGCTCTTTTTAGGTTTATTCTTTAGCCTCAGGCCGCCCGATTACCGATTCAAGCGGCGCTTTAAATCCGCTGTTTCCCAAGCTCCTGCTTGGGAAACCGATACGTGAAGCTCTAGCTTCGCGATACAAATGAAAAAGAAGCTAATGTTCCTTTAATTTCAGCGTTTTATTCTTAGACGGTTTTCAATCAAAAGGGAGTAGATATGTGTAGATTTGTTTAATGTATTCGATGAAGTCTTGTGTGTGCTCTTTGGCGATCGTGTAAGTTATATTGATATTGATTTCATCGTAATTGTGTCCGGCAATATTTCTGAAACCAACCGCCTTTTTCATTTTTTCGGATACTTCGGGGGGTAATACATGTATTTCGCGTAATCTTTCGAAAGCTTCCCCCATAGTTTCCGGAGTCGGGAGCTGGGTTGTCGCGTAAATATGCATAGCCAAATCGACCGAGAGTTGAACGGTCCGAGAAATATTTAATACGATGATGTCTTGGGCGTCGAGATCTTGTGCAAAGGCCTCTTTCGTTGAGGGTATGCGGCTGTTTATCCGTTCCAGGCAACGTAAAATCGAATCGATTTTCTTTTCTAAAAGGATTTGATCCATTTTTCTCTTCGCATTTTTAGGTTTCGTTTGATATATGGCAGAAAGTCTTCATTGGTGTAAACGTTTTTGATTGCTAGTTCGGTAAAGTGTTGTCCTGTGTCTTTTAGAACTTTGCCGTATTTAATAATTTGGCCGAGTAGCGGTATGCCCACTTTTCTTAAATCGATCAAGTCTACCGGTCTACCGAAAATGAGCGCGGTTGTTTCGATCATTTGTATTTTTTTGTTTTCTTCTAAGGGGTGGCGTGTTTGAACGGCCAAGTCGATGTCGCTGTTTGGGTGTACGGTTCCCGTTGCGAAGGAGCCGAATAAAATGGCTAAGGTGATTTCGCTATCGTTTTCTAGTATTTGTGACAGTTCACGAATTTTGGTTTCTTCGGCTTGGGTCATGAGCGATAAAGTCATTGAATAGTGTGAATTGAGCTTCGTTGATTTCGAAGTCGCGATCTGGGGATCGCTCCCACAGAGGCTTGCTTAAATCGCGGATAGAGCTGTTACCAAATTTTCGGTGAAAATTTGCCGTCGTTGCGGATTAAGACGGTGTTGCCGCTTTGGGCGAGTACGTATAGGCCTTTTCGGTAAGCGTAGCGGGCGACCTCATTCGGCATGACCATTGCGGCGACGGCGCCCATTAGTTCGACGTCGCGGTATTTGGGCAGTAGGCGTTTCAGTTTGTCCAATCGGTTTAAGTGCTCGTTGACGTCGTCGATTGACATTTGGCTTTTGCATTCCACGGCAATCGCGGTTTGTTCTTTGACGACTAATAAATCGATTTCGGCCGATTCGCCGTCGCGTTCGACGTAGATATTCGGATGGACTTCGTGTATGTCGATGCCGTGTTCGCGAAACAGGTTGACGAGCGCCGGCCTAACCATTTCTTGTACGAAATCGCCCAATCGGTTGCCCAGGTCGCCGATGCTTTTACTGACTTCTTTAACTAGGCGTTCGGTGTCTTTGAATTTTTTATCCGTTTCTTCGAAGCGGCGTGCGACTTCGCGAAACATTTCCCAAACTTCATCACGGGTTACGGTGGTCATGGTCTTGCTCTTTAAATTCTTCACTATAACGGGGTTGCATTTTTTTACCTCTTCTTATTCTTGATCGCTCCGACGACCAGAAAAGAAACCCCTTTTAGGGCTTCTTTGAGACACATGTTAATAAAATCGTATCCGTTTTTCCCGCTCAGTCAGTAAAAAAAACTTCCTCAACGATTTTTTGATGAAGCGCTTGCTGATAAGTCGTCAATAACTCACTTTTCATTTTTTCGTATTCGTCTTGATCGGAATAACACATTTGAAAAAAACTCCCGTCCTTAAAACCGAAAAGAATATAGTTTGAATCAATTGCTTTGACAAAATCCTGTTGTGTATCTTCCGGAAATAATTTTTCCCACTTATCTTTGTTGCGTTGTTTTGCTATCCAAAAACCTTCGGCAAAGCCCATCAGAAAATTAGCCAATACATTCATTTGCTGCTCGGATAGTTCATCATCGAACGGCTTATGAATCATACTGGTATCAAAACGCGTTTCATCAGCCTCAATAATTTTATAAAAACGAAACTCTACAGAACCACGCCAACAGCTTATCTTGATAAGATAAGGAATGACCTCGTCATTTTTCAAAATACGAAGAGCGAATGGGAAAGAAAAAGCACCCTTGTAGCAATCGTACCAATTGCCGCTTGGGCCAAATGCATTCTCAAAAATCATAAAGAAGAAAGCTAGCGGCGCCGCCCTTAATTCCTCATTATTGCTAGAACGAAGATAGTACCACCAGGCGTCCAAGCATTCCGTTAAGGCGATTTTATGACGGTCTAACGCAAAATAATCGTCATCATTGATTCGCTTGATTTGGCAATTAATGAGATCATGATCTAACGATATCCAATGCATTTGTTGATTTTGCAGCATTCTGCACCTTATTACCGTATATCAGAATTTCAAAATACTATTATAAACACTATTTTTATAACAGCCGTTTCATAGGTTAAACGTCGTCGTGAAAACAACTGCGTATCCTGATTTATTTGAATGCCGGTTTTGGTCAATTTGAACATTCCTTAGTCCCGTAGGCTCTCCTATACAACTACAACACGGTCCGCCTTAAGGTAAGCGAATCTTTCCAGTCATTCCAAAGCGCCGATAATCTTCTTATTCTTTAATTGCACCGACGGTAAGAAAAGTAACCCGACCCTGAGGTGTCCCCACGAAATAGCCAAATAAAACAACTTTTTGGCTGAAAATTGGTTGATATATATTGATTTTTTTTCATCGTTCCTACGCTCTGCGTGGGAATGCATCCCGGGACGCTCTGCGTCCCCAGAAGTCGATAATCCCGACAAGAGCAACCAGGCATTCTCTATAGTTTCTTAATCCAATTGCCCGAGGCAGTCGACGCAGAGCGACTAAAGCGGCATTCCCATGCAGAGCATGGGAACGAGCGTTTTGAGGGGATACCTCAGAACCCGATTCCTTTTACTTATTAATTGGTAGTTATTTTAATGCGCTTGACCAGGACTTTTATAAGGGGTCATCTGAAATGAAATGCGCAAGGTTAGCCCGTATTTCGGCAATGACATCCATGCTGAGTCCAGTCAGTTCGGCTATGTCTTCATCGCTCATCTCCCGGCGGATCATTCTGATCGCTAAGTTGCGTTTTTCATCTAGCCGGCCTTCTTCTCTTCCTTTTTCAATGCCTTCTTCCCTACCTTCATCCCTCGCCGTGTCGATTACGTTTTTTAGATCGCGGTAGTATTTCAGACTGGACTCATAGGCGTCGCGCTCTTCCGGCTGAAAACGGGCGATCCGGGCTTTTTCGAACAGGCTCAGGAAGACCCTTTCGCGCAGTCTTGGCGGAATTTCG
>JAHJSQ010000114.1 GCA_018830325.1 Gammaproteobacteria bacterium | reverse complement strand
GCAATCAGTCGCCGCCGTCAAGCCTACATGGAAGTATTCACCCAGCACCTAAATTCCATAGTCCATTGGCTATGGTTAACTACCGTGGATAATTTAGGTGCTGGGTTCACGGCGTCCTGTCAAGCGAGTCACCGAATCGCCGCAAAGCCTACTACTTGTAGCAGTTATTTTGTGCATATCTCTTACCGTCGACCTTCACAAGGCGCAAGGCAAAAAAAAGAGTTGGAAAATCCTATTTTCCAACTCTCAAAGCACGGAAGCATTAGGGGGAAATTGCTTCCTATCGGCAAGAACTTAATCTGATGGAATGTTCCCCTTCATCAGTTTATATTTTTCGTACGTCAAATTTCGGTATTGGTATATAAAGACGCCGGGGTGTTCGGCGAATTATTGCTCATGCAAAATCCGAATGTCCGTTCTCCGTGGCAATCCATTTTGGCGAGGGTTCAAGCCTAAGCATGGTCGTTTGACGCGTTCCCCAGTGCCGAAATTTGGCTTGCAAATGGGAGTGTCGCATATATTTAAGTGTCATCGACGGGACCAAGCTTTTATTCCCTGGCTTTAGGCCGCGGGTATGGCGTTTTAACTAAAGCCTTTTTGAATCGGGAGAATTTATAAAACGATTACGGCGACAAATGCCGCGCCGAGCGAGCAACCGGAAATCATTTTGATTTTTTTACTAAACGGCAATACCTTCCAATTTAATGTTGCCTGTTCGCGGGTTTTAAACAACCAATCCGGGAATTCAGCTTTGATGTTGAAATATAATTGTTTTGAATAATGATAGAACCAATAAGCGGCGCCAATAAACAGGCCCCACATGATGTAAAAAACGATAACCTGAGTCGTGTGCCGGCTGGTATGAAAAAGATGCTCGACAATTTCATCCAATGCTAATTCAAGCACTTCAAATAAGCCTATAACAAGCGATTCCAGTAACCAAAAAGCGGTTCCGGGCATAATCAGGATAGCCGCCAATGCGGACATAATAATTGCGATTTTTATATTGGTCGATAATGTCATGTCTGCTTTACCGTAAAAAATTAGTTAATCAAAATACATATCGATTTTTCGGACTGCTTTAAATCTTAAAATTCGAAAATGACTTGAAATTTGTTTTTTTTGGTTCGATGGTATTGTATCGATACTTCCTTTCATCAACCTTTCACGGAAATTGGTGGTCTTCAGGATTGATCCTCGCAAGATACAGTTCATCCCTTTTATCCCTAGCCGGTTTTTCGATCAAAAAAGAGTAAATTGTTTCTGCTGTTGATAGCCATTGGATACAGGTAAATTTGATGGTTGCCCCCCGTCTTCACATTGTTAAAGGCGCTTCATATCTTCAAGTCGAGGCTCTATTGAAAGTATGGGATTAATTAATCTTTGCGCGTCTTAAAAAGTCGGATACTATTTTTGTTTTTATTCAATGGTTTTTGTGCTGGGTGAGTAAGTCGGTTACTTGGTAAGATAGAGCGATATTCATTAGCGGTCGGAGAAATAAAATGAAAGAAGACTTATCCAAAACCGAGCTTTCAATATTAAAAGCTATCGATGCTTGGCATGAGCATATTCGGCCGCTATTTGAAAATGAAAAGGATTGTCCCGACTGTCCGAAACGTTTTATTTATGGCTGTTTTTGTAGCTTCGAACGATTGGTTATCGAGCAATCTTTAGAGGGTTTGATCGAAAAAGGTATTTTATCCCAGGTTCAATGCACTAAGGACTCCACGGAATATTGTTACCGAGTAATGGTTAATGTTAATAACCAATAATGGTAATTGTTTAGAGTTTTAATGGCTGTTAGCAGTGAATAGGTGATCTGCCTTATTCTTCATAAAACTTCGAATTTCAAGATACCGTTGAAAGCTGTTGCGGTCTTAAACCCTGCATTCCAATCCCTCATGCTATTACGGAGCAATCATGGGTCCTCATTATCTCAGTCGATTTTTTACGCCTAAAACCGTTGCCGTCATCGGCGCTTCGGAACGCATTGAAAGTGTCGGTCATCGTATATTGGTCAATATGCAGGAAGCAGGCTTTAAAGGTGGTCTCTATCCAGTCAATAATAAACGGAAGCAAATTTCAGGATTGAAAGCCTACCCCAATATCGATGCGATCCCCGACAAAATTGAGCTGGCCATTATTGCTACGCCCGCAGTGACTGTTCCGGATATTGTAAGGCAGTGCGGGGAGAAAGGCGTGGATTCGGTGGTGATTATTACTGCGGGTTTCGGCGAACTGGGTAGTGAAGGTAGGCGTTTACAACAAGAAGTGTTAGATATTGCCCATCGTTACGCTATCCGCATCGTCGGTCCTAATTGTCTCGGCATTATTCGTCCAAGCGGGCATTTGAATGCGACCTTCGGCAGCGGGATGATCAAAGACGGTAGTCTAGCGCTGCTCTCGCAGTCGGGAGCGGTTTGCACTGCTATTTTGGATTGGGCGCAGTCGCAGGATATTGGCTTTTCAACGGTTGTCTCGATGGGGGGAGCTGCCGATGTCGATTTTGGCGAAGTATTGGATTATTTAGCGCTCGATAGCAAGACGACCGGGATCCTGATGTATGTAGAAGGTATCCGCGATGCACGGCGTTTTTTGAGCGGCTTGAAGGCGGCGGCTCGCCTAAAACCGGTGATTTTGATTAAATCGGGGCGCCATGAAAGCGGCAGTAAGGCGGCAATGTCGCATACCGGCGCGATGGTCGGCGGTGACGATGTATTCGATGCGGCGATCGAGCGGGCCGGCGTAGTGAGGGCTTACAGTATTGCACAGCTTTTTTCGGCGGCGCGGGTACTGGCCAATAATTATGTCGTCAAACAGAACCGTCTGGCGATTATTACTAATGCCGGGGGCCCCGGGGTTATGAGTACCGACCGTGCAGAGGAGGCCGGCGTGGCGATGGCCGGTTTGAGTGCGGGCAGTCTCGATGAATTGAATAAAGTGCTGCCGGTACATTGGTCTCATGCCAACCCGATCGATATACTCGGCGATGCGACGCCGGAACGCTATAAACAAGCTCTGGATATTTGCTTGAAAGACGATAATGTCGATGGTGTGCTCTGTATCTTGACGCCGCAGGCGATGACCAATCCGACACAGGTCGCAGAACTGGTTATTGAAGCGGCCAAAATGACCCGGAAACCGGTGTTGGCTTCCTGGACCGGTGGCAAGCGCGTCGAAGAAGGGCGGGCCTTGTTTGACAATAGCACGGTGGCCCACTTCGGTACGCCCGAAGTCGCTGTCGATGCATTTTCGTTTCTGGCGCAATATACACAAAACCAAATTCTTCTCAAACAGATACCCAGTGCGGAAAACGAGTTGGCGACGCCCGATATCGACGGCGCCCGCTTGATTATCGAGCGGGTATTAGCCGAGAGCCGCGAAGTTCTAACGACTCAGGAATCCAAAGCGATCCTAGCCGCTTTCCGGATTCCGGTTTCACAGACGATTAAAGTTGACAGTCCAAAGGATGCGATGATTGCGGCTGAGACGATGGGTTTTCCGGTCGTCTTGAAAGTCAATATGTTCGAGTTCAGCCATAAATCCGATATTGGCGGCGTTCGGCTGAATATCTCGAGTGCCAAGGATATTTCGCATCATTTTCAGGAAATGGAGAATCTGATCAAGCAAAAATATCCCGAGATCGACAGGGTGATGATGACGGTCGAGCCGATGCATAAGTCTTTCAATGGGCGCGAACTTATGATCGGTGTCATTCGCGATCCGGTTTTCGGGCCTGCGATCAGTTTCGGATTAGGCGGAACGATGGTTGAGATTTTACACGATAAAGCCGTGGGCTTGCCGCCGTTGAACGAATATATGGTCGAGAAAATGATTGCCAAGACCAAGGCGGCTAAGTATCTTCAAGCGTTCCGTCAATTGCCGCCGGTCAAAATGAAAGCGTTGGTCAATGCTTTGTTGAATGTGTCGAGCATGGTCAGCGAATTACCGGAAATAGTGGAGCTCGATATCAACCCATTGATTGTCGACGACAGAGGGGTGATAGCGGTCGATGCGCGGATCAAGGCCTGTGTTTCGCATCAGTTGAGTCCCTATAGCCATATGACGATTCATCCCTATCCGCACGAGATGATTCAGC
The DNA here is from genome assembly GCA_018830325.1 of Gammaproteobacteria bacterium. GTDB lineage: Bacteria > Pseudomonadota > Gammaproteobacteria > Methylococcales > Methylomonadaceae > Methylotuvimicrobium. The sequence goes on along the minus strand of JAHJSQ010000114.1, from coordinate 19,858 downwards.
ATTACCAATTGCCGAACGGTATGAATATTTGTATTCGCCCGATTCGTCCCGAGGACGCCGAGATGGAGAAGGATTTTGTGCATAAGCTATCGGAGCGTTCGAAATATTTTCGGTTTATGCAGGCCTTGCAAGAGTTAACGCCGGATATGGTGGTTCGTTTTACGCAAATCGATTATGACCGTGAAATGGCGTTTATAGCCGTGACCGAAGAACAAGACGGAAAGCCTAATGAGTTAGGTGTCGGCCGTTACATGGCTAATCCGGATGGGCATTCGGTCGAGTTTGCAGTCGTGGTCTCCGATGAGTGCCATGGTATGGGGATAGGTTCGAGGATCATGAAGACGCTGATGCAAGCTGCAAAATATAAAGGGATATCCTTTTTTGAAGGCGAGGTGCTGGCAATTAACAAACCGATGTTGTCGTTGGTTAAGAAACTCGGCTTTACGATCGAGCCCATTCACGGCGATAGTGAAGTCGTTAGGGTCGTCAAGGATTTAAGGATGTGATAATTAACAGTGGTAGTGAAAGAACCGGCAAGCTCGTCATAAAAATGCATATGTAACCTAGAAAAAAGCATTTCACCATGAAGATCATGAAGCGTAAAAGTTATATTCATCGTAGATCAAAATTCGGCACCGGGGGGCTGTCGGGCGAGTGACCGCGCGCGCACTTTCATTTTCCGTGGTGATACACTGGATTCATGAACGCTAGCCAAAAGGTTTCCGGCTCAATTGGCTTTTTGTTCTTGTTGAATGACGGCATCATCGACAGAATGTGCTAAAAACCAATTGTTCGCGATACGTTCGTGTAAAAAGGCCAATTTCGTTTGTAATTGATCGAGGATATTGCGTAATTGCAATTGGGTGGTTTGCCGCGTGTCGATCGATAGCACAAAGTCTTTCAGGTCGGCGACATCTTCGGGCAGTTTATCGTGATTAGGCAACTTACCGATGGCATCGGCCATTTCGTAAAGGCAGCAATTAATCGAGCGGGGCAGCGCGCTATCCAATATCAAGTAATTTAACACGTCGTCGCCTTTTATTCGGCTGCGCACATGGCGTCGATACATTAATAGCGCATTCAAGGACTGCAACACATTCATCCACAGCAGGCTTTCATATTGACGCATTTCATTGCTGCGCGATTCCGACAGTAATAACGAACTCAAGTCCAATATCCGGCTAGTCATGTCGGCTCGTTCGATGTTTCTGCCGAGCAAAATGAAATGGTAAGGATGGTCGTGGCTCATATAGCCGGAAAGTAGACCGGTAAAGCGCTGGCAACCTTCGAGGATTTCATTCAAAAATAAAACCCTCATGCGCCGGCTCGACACCGAATCCAGATGTTTTTTAGTATATAGGTAAAGCTCGTTGACTTGTTCCCAAGCTTCGTCGGGCAATAGCTCGCGTGTCGTACGAATATTTTCGCGGGCAAGGCTTAAGCATGAAAAAAGGGAATTTCGATGGCCGGGATCCGTTAATAGGAAGCGTGTAACATTACGCTCTTGAGCCAGTTTGTAATGTTCATGAAAGGCCTCCTGACAACCATTGATATGGATCAATTGTTGCCAGCCCATCTCGACTCCTTTGGGCAGGTCCATTAATAAATTCATGTGTACGCTAACTAGGCGAGCAAGATTTTCGGTGCGTTCCAGATAACGGGCGAGCCAATAGAGGCGTTCGGCGGAGCGTGACAGCATTAGTCGTTCTCCCGGTTGATAATCCATGTATCCTTACTGCCGCCGCCTTGAGAGGAGTTGACGACCAGCGAGCCTTTTTTGAGCGCGACGCGGGTGAGTCCTCCCGCGGTGACAAAGGTTTTTTCGCCTTGCAGTATGAACGGGCGTAAATCGATATGGCGAGGCTCTAAAATATCCTTACATAAAGTCGGCGAAGTCGAAATAGCTAGCGTGGGTTGGGCGATATAATTGCGAGGGTTTTTGAGAATGACCTTTCTAAAGGCCTCGACTTCCTTTGCGGTTGAATGAGGCCCGACCAGCATGCCGTAACCGCCGGATTCGTTAGCAGGTTTGACGACGAGTTCGGCCAGGTGCGCGAGCACATAATCGAGATGTTCGTTGTGACTGCAGAGATAGGTTTCGACATTGGGCAAAATCGGTTCTTCATTCAGGTAATAGCGTATCATTTCCGGCACATAGGCATAGACGACCTTGTCGTCGGCAACGCCGGCTCCCGGTGCATTGGCAAGTGCGACATTACCGGCTTGCCATGCGCGCATTAGGCCAGGTACGCCCAATACCGAGTCTTTGCGGAATACTTCCGGATCAAGAAAATCGTCGTCGATGCGTCGGTAAATCACATCGACTTTTTCCGGTCCTTCGATCGTGCGCATGTAAACGCAATCGTCATCGTCGACCATCAGATCGCAACCTTCGACCAATTGTGCGCCCATTTGTTGCGCCAAATAGGCGTGTTCGAAATAAGCAGAATTATAGATGCCGGGTGTTAATACCGCGATTTGAGGGCGTCCATTTTGATTCGGTGCAATCGACGATAACATTTCAAGTAGTTGTGTCGGATAGTCGTCGATCGGCAGAATATTAATGTCTTGCAATAATTCCGGAAAAACGCGCTTAGTAATGACGCGGTTTTCCAGCATGTAGGAAACACCCGAGGGCACTCTGAGGTTGTCTTCTAAAACATACATCATGCCGTCTCGGTCGCGCACCAAATCGGTGCCGCAAATGTTGGCCCAAACGTTGTGTCTAGGCTTCATTCCGATGCATTCCTTACGAAAGTTTTTAGAGCTGTTGATGATGTCGTCGGGAATCAGGCCTTCCTTGATAAAGGACTGTTTATCATAGACATCGCTGATAAAGTAATTGAGCGCAGATAATCGCTGTTTAAGACCTCGTTCGATGATGTGCCATTCTTTTGCATCGATGATCCTAGGAATGATATCGAAAGGCCAAGCCCTATCGATATTGCCTTCGTCGCTATAGACGGTAAAGGTGATTCCCATTTCCATGATTGCCAGTTCGGCGGCGGTTTTACGTTTGTCGATATCTTCCTTATTGAGCGTATTCAAATACTGGCATAGATTGTAGCTAACCGCTCGTGGTTGAAACTCCGAATGCATCAGTTCGTCGTATGCGTTTTCGGTGTTGTAGTTTTCCCAAATGCTAGACATAAAAATTCGGTTTCTTAAAGGGGGCTAAGAAAAAATAAGCATAAAAAGTGCCAGTTGATTAAAAGAAGAGGTGCTTTCCTGGTATATTTCAGAATTGAATGATAAACAAAGTCCTAGAGAATCAAAGATTGGACATGATCAATAATACACTCTTTACACATGAAGTTTTGGTCCCGATTTAAGGCTTCGCAACAAATAACTATTTTTGGTTTCCACGGTTCTCCGTGGAGCCCCATGCCTTAGCTGCCGTAGTAAGATCGGTATGTATCCCCACGCTGAAGCGGTGGGAACAAGGAAGGTTCCGATCTTTAGTCACATGACAATTTAGCTTAATGGCCGTGACGCAGAGCAGGGATCGATATGTGGCTTGGCTGTCCAAAGTGATGCGCGCCAATTTAATTTTTGTCCATATTGGTGCGCTCAATTCCCGTGCGAGCCAATTCGATCGCTCGAAGTAGAAGTGCAAATTAGTGAACCGGTAAGCAGAATGTTATTGAGCGCATTGCATTCTTGGTTAAAAGTGTGCATTATGGTTGCGAGTTGGGATATTTTAAGAAAGATTCGGTTTGAATAAGGCGTTTGATGTTGTGATTTTTATCCTTGTTATTCATAAGGTTATTGGGTAGAGTTTTGATGTCGGTATAATTTGGTGTGCGGGTTTTTGCATGAATTCTTTATGGCTTTGATATGTAATGCAAAATGTCAGCATGCTGGTTGTGATAATGGAAATTAGTAAACTATAAAAGAGGAGAAAATTTTATGCGTAACATTAAACTGTTCGATTCGGGTGTGCATAAATTCGTACTATTGAATGAAAGCGAACCCGGCGAGGAGGAGGGGATTCGTTCCAATCAATATCTCGTCGTGCATGGCGATAATGGCGTTTTGCTCGATCCGGGCGGATTCGGAGTGATGCCGAGTGTGCTCACCGAATTGTTGCGCTACATCAAGACCGAACAAATCAAAGCGATTATTTTGTCGCATCAAGATCCCGATATTGTCGGCGGATTGTCTACTTGGTTGGAGTTAACCGATGCTCCCGTATATGTGTCCAGCATCTGGCTCCGCTTTTTGCCGCACTATGGTATTGCCAGCATGGCTCAATTTGTTGGGGTTCCGGATGCGGGAAAGCAGTGCCGCTTTGCTGAAGATTTTGTATTGCAATTTGGTTCCCGCGCATTTCTTGCATTCAGAGGGTCAGATCAATGTATACGACCCTATAGCCAAAGTGTTGTTCACCGGCGATATTGGTGCAGCGATGTTGCCTGTCGATGTCGAATATGAATTCGTTGACGACTTTGCCGCGCACTTACCTTACATAGAAGGATTCCACCGCCGCTATATGGTTTCCAACAAAGCCGCGCGCCTTTGGGTCGATGCCGTATCGGCTTTGGATATCGAGATGCTGGCTCCTCAGCATGGGCCGGTTTATCGAGGGCGGGCCGTAGCAGATTTTTTGAATTGGTTTAAAACGCTTCAATGTGGTGTCGATTTAATGACCAGAAGCGGGCATTTCGAGATGGAGAGCCGAAATGCGTCATGATTCTGGTAAAGGAGCGTCTGCTTATCCCGATCATATCGAGGATTTGCGTGTACGCTTGATGAACCAGCTTTTTTCGCTTCTTGAAAGTCAAACGCGAACTCGAAGTTTCGCATCTTCAATCAGTGCTTTGGTGCGTCGTGTCCATGGCGAGATTCTAGAAAATTTTGATCAAGTCCTGGCGCGTATCGACGATCCGGTGACCGTCGCGATGTTCCGTAAAGCGATCACAGATTGTCAAAGCCTTGACATGGCTTTCGAAAAGCTGGTCGATGAAAGGCAGCGGCAATGGCATAAAAACGGAAAATATTTGAAATCGGTAGTCGACGAATTGGGTGATACCACCTCTTATTTAGCTTCGGTGTTGGTGGAAAAGGGGCTGCTCGAGCGGCAGAGCCAAGTACTGGAAAATATTATCTTTTCGCATGAGAAAGTATCGCAATGGAAGGAGTTTGTTCAGGAGATCCTGATCGGTTTTCATGAAATTTTTCCGTTTAATTTTTTCTTTATCGCGTTTGCCGAAGAGCATGGTTTGTCCTTGTATTTTTATTGCATGGGTAACTACTCCGATGCGGCAAAACAAGAAGTTCGCGGCCGCCTTGCCAAGGACATGCTAAGTCAACTCGGGTTACCGGACAATGCGCTGCTCGATATCGAAGAGTATGAGATTCCTTGCGAGGTTAATTTAATCGATGTCTGCGATATCAAGATGATTACCGTGCCGGTCCCTGACCAGGCTTACGGTTTAGATGGGCTTTTAGGCATTGCCTATGCCTCGGTTAATACATTAACGGCCCAAGAACAAGCAATCGTTCGTTCTTTGTTGTCGGTAATGGTGATGGTGGTCGGGTCTAGTAAAGTATTGAGCCGAACGCTTTCCGAATTGGAATATTATTCGATACATGATCCTTTGACCGGGATTCATAATCGCCGTTATTTTAACGATATGCTGGAATACGAGGTCGGGCGATCGGAAAGGCATAATCATCAGTTTTCGGTATTGTTGCTCGATCTTGACGATTTTAAGGATATCAACGACTTGTACGGGCATCCATTAGGCGATGAGGTGTTGAAAATAATCGCAGAATCGATTACATCTCATATGCGCAAGGGCGATATTGCAACGCGTATGGGCGGTGATGAATTCGCAATCATTCTGCCGGAAACTTCGCCGGAAGGCGCTAAGGTCGCGGCCGAGTCGATCCGGGCCAATTTGCAAAGCATTGCGTTCAAAACGCCGACAGAAAAGGCTTTCCATATTACGACATCGGTCGGCATCATTAGTTATCCGCGCGACATGCAGACTGTCGAAGATTTAATGTCGGGCGTCGATGTGGCGTTATATAAAGCCAAGGGCTTGGGTAAGAACGAAGTTTGCGAATTCGATGCGGCCGCACATTTGACGCAAATCATGCGCGATAGCCGTTCGTTTGTCGAAGACTTGCGGCTGGCGCTTCGCGAAGAGCGCATCCAACCTTATTTTCAGCCGATTGTCGATTGCAAAACCGGTGAAGTCTTTGCGTATGAGTCGGTTGCTCGTTTGATCGAGACCGACGGCAAAATTACAGCCGCCGGTCAATTCATTGAAACGATCGAAAAATACGGTTTGGGCCGTGAGTTGGACCGAATAATGGTGCGTAAGGTCATCGAGGCCAATAAAGCGATCATGCAGACGCAGGGCCGACCGAAACGTTTGTTCATCAATTTATCGGCTCAGGAAATTCAAGGCCGCGGTATTTTAGGTTATGCGGAGGAGTTATGTGCACAATTGGAGGTGCCGCCGAGCAGTATCGTGTTCGAAATTCTTGAGCGCGACGCAATCGGCGATATTACGCATATGGGGAAATTTCTAACCAATTTACGCAAAAAGGGATTTGCATTTGCTTTGGACGATTTTGGGAGCGGTTATAATTCGTTCCATTATTTGCGCGAATTACGCTTCGAATATGTCAAGATCGACGGCGCTTTCGTGCGCAATATCGTCAATTCCAGGATCGACCGGGCGCTGGTGCGCAATTTGTCGAATTTGTGTCAAGAGCTCGATATTATGACGATCGGCGAGTTTGTTGAGTCCGAGGAAATCTTTGATTTATTGAAAAGCATGGGGATTAATTTCGGCCAAGGATTTCATATCGGTTTGCCGCTCGATAGTTTGCCGGATAATAAAATTTGAAGCCGGGTAGGTGGGTGTTTCGATGAAACGCAGTGGGATAGGGGGGGCGAGTTGGCTCTGCCGCTATTCCATTCCGCTTCATCGAAGTTCAAACGGCTGGTTACTTGGTTACTGAGTATTGTCCTTTTCGACGGCTTCGTCCAGGCGCTGCATGATGTCGGGGACTGCGCTGATGACTCGGTTCCAGCTTGGCATGAACGGGGTTTCCATTGGGTTGTCGAGAAAAGAATCGCCGGCGAGCATAATATTACGAGTAAACAATTCGACGGTTTTTTCCTCCTGGTGCCGATCCAACTTCAAGCCGTTGATACAGGCATCGTTGTAGTACGCTTCGATCGCATCGAGCGCGGTTCGGTAATAAGTTGCTTTTAGGGTTCGAAACGTTTCTTTGTTAAAAATCACGCCTTGCGTTGCCAGTTTGCGGTAAATCGCCTTGGCGATGTCGGTGCTCATCCTGGATAATCCGCGGCTGGCATCTTCTTCCGATAGCTCTTGATGCTTGTGATCGTAAGCATCGGCTATTTCCACTTGACAGATATGATTGCTGGAATGATTTCGGTAGATTTCGGACAATACTCCGACTTCCAGTCCCCAATCGCTCGGTATGCGAATTTCCTTGAGACTGTCGACGCGAGTGGCGAACTCGCCGGACAAAGCATAACGAAAGCTGTCCAAATAATTGAGATAATCCATATTGCCGATGACTTTTTTTAGTGCTCTGATCAACGGCGTGACTAATAGACGGCAGACCCGTCCGTTTAGTTTATTATCGGCGACCCGATAATAATAGCCTTTGCAGAATTCATAATTAAAGCTGGGGTTGGCGACAGGATAAAACAGTCGGGCCGGCAGTTCTCTATTATAGGTTAATATGTCGCAGTCGTGCAACGCGACCGCTTCCGCTTGACGCGAGGCGAGAACATAGCCGTAACAATACCAGACATTGCGCCCTTTACCGGGTTCGATCGGCGCGAGTCCTTCTTCGGCAAGCAAGCGATCGATCGCTTGCAAATTGGGCCCGTCGTTCCAAAGAATTTTATGGGGCTGCGGCAGTTTGCTGAAAAATTCACGAGCATGGTTAAATTCGCTACGGTCGGCACGGTCCAACCCGATGACAATCTGGCTTAAATAAGGAATTTCTCGTATTTGCTCGATAATGTTATTCAGTGCCGGACCTTGTAGTTCCGAGTAGAGCGAAGGCAATACTAACGCCATTGGCCTCTCTTTGGAAAAGGCCAGTAATTCATTCTCCATTTCGGCCAGTCGGTTATGTTGCAGGCGGTGTAAGGTCGTAATTGCACCGTTTTGAAAAAAATCACTCATGGTCGGCTCCTCCGTCGATACGTTTGAAAATAGCCTCCATCGCTTCGCGCCATCCTTCGGGGGCTTGATGTTGAGTATAGATGACTTCAGCATCAGGTTTATTTATAGCAAGAGATGTGCCTGACTTTTTGCGAATGACCGCAGCCAGGTCTGCTTGCTCGAGCATGGCCCTGTCATTTTGGCTATCGCCAAGGGCGATGCTGGTAAAGTGGATGCCATGGTTTCGATGATAGAGCTCAATCAGTTGATGCATGGCCTTGGCTTTATCGGTATTTTGTCCTTGCGCATGAAAAAAACGGCCGCCTTTCAATAGTTTTAGTCCGTTTTTTGCCAGGGCTTGTTCGAAGTGCGCTAATTCAGCATTGCCGCCTTGCCAAAGCAGCGGTTCTGAGCCGGTTCTTTGTTTGGCCATCGCCGCTTTGGTCAAGGCTAAGCCGGTCAGTTTGCTGACGGCTTCGAGGCTGAGCTCGGAAAATCCGGTAAAAGGAAAGTGATGCTCGGCTTTGAGTCTCTGCAAGACGGCTAAGATTTCATCGTAATCGGGGCCTAGGCGAACGGGTGTGAGTGGTGCCGTATATTCGCTAAATAAATTAGCCGGAATATAGATTGCAGCCCCATTTTCGACCACAAAAGGGTCATTATTATGGAGCGCTATTCGGATGTCGAGGATTTCGGGCAGTGTTTTGCTGGAATTTAGGATAAGCGGGATTTTATGGGTTGCGATTCTTGCTAGAACGCCCTCGGATGGTGCGAATGAGTATGAGTAATGACCCAATAAGGTGCCATCAAGATCTGAAAAAATGAGATAAGGATACATAATGGTGCTTGGTTTTCATGGATTTCCGGTCGGAGAGGATGGGGGCATCGGTTAAAAGTCGATTAATATACCCGCCGTAGATCAAAATTCGGCACCGGGGTGTTCGTCAAAGGACGCCGTAAACCCAGTACCTAAATTATCCAAGACAATTAATCATAGCCAATGGGCTATGGAATTAGGTGCTGGGTAAAGGCTTCCATGTTGGTTCTTATTCCCTCACCTAATGGAACTTGCGTCCCGGCGCCTGCTTAGGCGCTGCCGAAATTATATTTACGACAATCCTTAATCCCAATCGGCGGTAATGTCGACCAATAAGATGCGGTCGTTATCTAACCGGATTGCCAGGGTTTTACACAGTTGATCGGTGTTAAAGTCCTTGTATCGCGAAGAGGCGACTGGGCGAGAGGTGGTCTCCGCTTGTTCTAATGCCAGTAGTTGATAAAAATAAGGCCGCCACGACCAATTAAAGCCGATTTGCTTAGGGTCTTCGAACCATTTTCCGAGTTTGAAATTAAAGTTTGATGAAATTTGCGTGCCTTGATTGTCGCATAGATAGAATCGGAGGATGCCGCTTTTTTCGAAAGGTCGCTCCGCGAGTTCATTTAAGTTGAAGTCATTTTGTAGTGCATCTTGCAATTGTGCTATCAAGTTTTTTATTAAGTTAATCCGAGAGATTTTTTTACGTTCGGTCTCAAGTGTTTTCTGTAGAAATTTTTTTCGTAGCGAGGCGATATGGCGACTGTAATTTTCTGTAGGGGCGAAGTCTGGCGTAGCCTCTGAAAATAGAAAGCCCTGCATGAATTGAGCGCCGCAACGTAGACCGAAAAAAAATTCGTCGTCGGTTTCGATGCCTTCGCAAACAATTTTGCAGCCGTTGAGCTTTCCGAGTCTGGATAGTAAATGAACAACATCGCTGGCGATGCCGCCTTTTACGGCCATTTTGAATAAGCGCATGTCCAATTTGATAAAGTCCGGTTTAATGGCCATGACTCTTTCGAGTTGTGAAAACCCGGTGCCGAAGTCGTCGATGGCAACTTTTAAGCCGTTTTTGCGGTAAATTTTCACCGTTTCGGCGAGTTTATGTAGATCGCCTTGGGCTTCGGTGATCTCAATGATAATGCGCTGTTGATTGATCCTTAATTCATCGATCATGCGGAGTGTGGGGATGTCGTGGAAGTTATTGAGTAAATCCAGCCACGCCGCTGAAATATTGATGGCAAGATAACTGTTGCCGGGTAAAAGAGTGAACTTCTCGAGTGCAAGGCGTCTGACGATGCGGTCATATTCGATGCGTTCCGTGTTGGCGATTTCAGGATTGGAAAAAAGCCCTCCGGCTGACACAATTCGGCGGTTTTCGTCGCGACGTCTGGCCAAGGCTTCGTAGCCGACTATGTTGCCGCTGGCAGCACCGAGAATGGGTTGAAAATAAGGAAATAAAGATTGATTGTAGTCCATGTCCGAATATATGAGGTTTGCAAGAGGGGGGGTTAGCAAAGCCAATATGAGCAAGCAATAGTTATGCCTTTTTTATTGTAGTGGACGATTTTTTATGTTTGCTGGCAAAGATGCGTGGAAACAGATGAAGTGTTTTGTTGCCGAAATGGTGCGCTTAACGGTGGCGATGGGCAAAAGTGGGGCGGCGGCGGATTGCTACTATAAGCAGGGTTTATTAAAGCAGAGTAGGTGTTTTGTGGGGCGGTTATGGAGTTGCGGTAATTTATTTCAGGTATAAAAAAACCCCCCGCTTTGTGGGCGGAGGGCTTTTTTTACGTTTTTATTCTACGAAAACGTTTTTAGCCGCTTTTCTTCTTTGTTCTGCGGCTTGAACTTGAGCTTCGCTTTGACCGACAGCTTTGCTTTCAAGATGTTCGGTTTCTCTGCCTTTCAGCAAGAATACGCCGATTATTGTGCCAAGAATAAGTGCGCCTATCCACAGCCAAAAAGTATCTTTTTCTTGTGCTTCTGCCATTTTATTATCCTCTTGTTATTTTAGTAGTGTTATTAATCCCCTTCTCCTCAAAGGGGGACTCTATAAAAGTCAGTTATAGAGCTTGTTCGCCGAAATTGAATTTCCACGACGGGACAATTTTTAACATGATCGAAGAAACATGTCAAAAACTATTATTAAAAACTTTTATTTTGGTAAGGGAATCAAAAGCTAGAGATTTAAAGTGCCGGTATATGCTGTATAGGCTTTATGCGCGGCGACGATTGAAAGTGTTATAAAAATAATGCCGCTGAGTCTATGGAGCGTCGATAACGGAATTTTTTTCATTAGTGTTCGGCCGGCCAAAACTCCCAGTATCGAAGTCATGGCTAGCGCGATAGTTGAGCCTAGCCAGACGGCGGCGGGAAGGGTGGTGCTGCTTAATCCCGCGACCGCCAATTGTGTTTTATCGCCGAATTCCGCGACGGTAATTAAAAAAAAGGTCGTGAAGAAAATTCCGTGTCCACTTTTTTCTTTGATCACTTCATCGGTGTCTTCTTCCTCGTTAACACGGAGTGCATGTGCTCCGAATAAAGCAAATAAAACGGCCACGGATGCGGCTACGATGTATTCAGGCAGCCATTTTGCGATGGCTGCGCCGAAAATGACCGCCAGAGTATTTAACAGCACAAACGCGGCAATTGCGCCTAAAATAATCGGTAAAGCGCGATGCCGGGCGGCCAAGGTCATGCAGACTAACTGGCTTTTATCGCCGATTTCGGCGGCTGCAATCAGTACGAAAGAGGTCAATGATGCAGTTGAAAACTCGGCAAGGTTATCGGAAAAAAGCAGGCTCAAAATTTGTTGCCACTGTAGATGAATAGGATCCATGGTTTTTTGAAATTAATGGTTTTTAATGTGGGTAGCAGTGAATAGTAAATTAGCCGAGTAAGTTGTCCAAAATCATCATGATGATGAAACCGATCATCAAGGCAAATGTGGCGTGCCTGGACCTGCCTTCGGAATGGGTTTCGGGAATGATTTCCTCACTGATGACGAATAACATTGCGCCGGCGGCGAAGCCCATCGCAATCGGTAAAATCGGCGTGAAAATCGTAACCATCGTGATGCCTAATAATCCGCCGACCGGTTCTACCAGGCCGGTTAAAGTTGCGATACCGACGGCTTTCCATTTGTTATAGCCTAAGCCCACTAAAGGGAGTGCGACGGCGAGGCCTTCCGGAATGTTTTGCAGAGCAATTGCTGTTGCCAGGACGATGCCGTTTTTCATATCGCCCGAGCCGAAACTTACGCCGACCGACATGCCTTCCGGAAAATTATGGATCGTGATTGCAATGATAAAGAGCCAAATTTTATTTATGGAGTTTAGGTGTTGATCGGAAATGCTATCGAAATGAATATGAGGCAGTTTGCGGTCGGCAAAATGGAGAAACAATGCGCCGATCATCATACCTAAAGAGGCCACCCAAAGCCCGTTGCCGGGCCAAATTTGGTTGCCATAGTCGATGCTCGGCACCAGCAGAGAAAAGGCGGTAGCAGCAAGCATTACGCCGGCAGCCGCGCCTAATAGGCTATTAAATAGATTTTTCGATATTTCGGTAAAGAATAGGGCAGGCAGGGCTCCGGCTCCTGTTGCGAGGCCTGCCAGAATGCTTGCCAAGAAGCCGATCACGACGATTTCGCCGAAAATCAGATAGAGGCTACCGAAAACGACAACTTGCGAAGCGGCAAAGAGTCCGGTCCACGTCAGCCGGCGTTGGGCGGAAGGCAATGCCATGATTTTTTGATAGCGGTCGCTCGAAGTGATGGTTTCCCATTGGCGAAAAAAATAATCTTGAATGGTCGTTGAGAATGCGGATTGTGTCATGAGTGCGGCCCGGGTTGAGTGGTTTTGAAAATATCGTAAGAATAGTAGCGTTATTTTAAAGAGTTTACATACAGGAAACGAATAAGATTTTGAGCACGCAGAGCGGGGTGATTTGCAATGGTTGATTTGGGAAATTTTCCTTTTTATTGGGTGCGACTATTTTTTAATTGACCAACCGTCGACAATATGCGGCTAAATTAGTCTAGAGGGGATTATGAAAAAAATAGCTATTGCGATTCTTGGTCTTTCGGGTGCTACGGCGGTACAAGCAGAGCAGGATATCATGGAGCTGGAAAAGGTCGAGGTGGTCGGCGTGTCGCCGATACCAGGCTCCGAAGTGCCGATCGATCAAATACCTTCCCATGTTCAGACTGCGCATGCCGACGATTTGCAAAAAGCTCAAAGCATCTCGTTGGCCGACTATTTGAATCGCTATATGGGCAGCGTACATGTCAACGAAGCGCAAAACAATCCGCTGCAACCGGATATTTATTATCGCGGTTTCGTCGCTTCGCCGTTGTTGGGTCTGCCCCAGGGCTTGTCGACTTATGTCAACGGCGTCAGGTTCAACGAGCCGTTCGGCGATACCGTGAACTGGGATTTGATTCCGGAAGGTGCGATCGAGTCGATGGCATTGTATCCGTCGAATCCGGTTTACGGTTTGAACAGCTTGGGTGGCGCTATCTCGATCAAGACCAAGACCGGTTTTTCATCGCCGAAACACGAGCTCGAAGTCTATGGCGGTTCCTGGGACAGGCATTCGGAGGAGTTGACCAGCGGTTGGAACAACGGCACGTTCGGCTATTTCATCGATCTGCGTCATTTCGAGGAAGAAGGTTGGCGCGATTTTTCCCCGACCAAGGCCGACCAAGTGTTCGGCACGTTGAGTTGGCGCGGCGATAGGGGGTCGTTGGATTTGACGCTCGGCGCGAACGATAACAAGTTGCTGGGCAACGGTGCGGTGCCCGTGCAATTGCTGAAGGAAGACCGAAATGCAATTTTTACTCATCCGGATCGTACTATCACGCGTATGTTCTTCTCGGAGCTCGAAGGGCAATTCGATTTGACCGATAAAGTTGTGATTAGCGGTAATGCCTATTTCAGACAGAATCGGATCAAGACCTTCAATGGCGATGACAGCGATTATGAGGCATGTGAAGACCCGGTCAATGGCGGTTTCCTGTGCGAAGAAGAAGGCGATGAAGAAGAACGTGTCGTCGATATCAATGGCAACGAAGTTCTCGCATCCGACAGCGTCGAAGGTGCGACCAACAATTTCAGCCAAACCAACATGCGCAGCCGCGGCGGAACGATACAGACGGCTTTCGGCCAAGACTTGTTCGGCCACAAGAATAACCTGACGGTCGGCGTCAGCTACGATTATTCCGAAGTGCATTTTCAATCGGATACCGAGTTGGGATCGTTGACCGAAACGCGCGGTACAACGCGTAGCGGTATACTGGTCGACGAGTCGAGAGTGCGCTTGAATACCGACACTTCGGCGGTCGGCGTGTTTTTGTCCGACAGTTTTTCGATTACCGACGACCTGACCGCTACGGTTGCGGGACGCTATAACTATATTCATATGAATATGTCGGACGGTTATATCACCGATGCGGAAAAAAACTTGAACGGCTCGCATACGTTCGAGCGGCTCAATCCGTCAGCCGGCCTGACGTACCGCATTTTCGACAATCTGACCGTGTACGGTAGTTACAGCGAATCGGCCAGGGCGCCGACGCCGATGGAACTCAGCTGCGCCGATCCCGAGGCGCCGTGTAAACTACCGAACTCGTTTGTCGCCGATCCGCCGTTGGCGCAAGTCGTTGCGAAAACTTGGGAAGGCGGCTTTCGGGGGGATCTGGACGAATTGCTCGGTAAAGGCGACTTGAAATGGAATCTTGGCTTTTTCCATACCATCAATTCCGATGACATCATTTTTCAGCGCGGCGGCGATAGTATCAGTGAAGGTTTTTTCAGCAATATCGGCAAGACAAGGCGTTACGGCATAGAAGCCGGTACTTCGATCGCTTATCCGCAGCTATTCAGCACGATAGACGATTGGTATTTTTCGGCCAATTACACGTATTTGAACGCACGGTTTTTAAGCGGATTCAGGGTTCAAGATCCGGTTGACGAGGATAACGAGGATGGTGTTTGGGTCGACAAAGGCCGCCGAATTCCTGGGCTCCCGGAGCACATGTTCAAGGCTTCGGTCGGCGTCGATTTGTGGCAAAAATTAATGCTCGGTATTGATGGTGTCTATAGCGGTGCTCGGTATTACCGGGGGGACGAAGCCAATCAACATGCTAAATTAGGCGGTTACTGGTTGTTCAACGGCAGGGCTGAATATAAAATCACCGACAATTTTGCATTATTCGGCCGTATCGATAATATCTTCGATGTTAACTACAACACATTTGGCGTTTACGGCGAAGCCGATGAAGTATTGGGCGACGATTATGAGGATGGTCGTTTCGTCTCTCCGGGGATGCCAAGGGCGGGTTGGATAGGTGTCCGCTTGAGTATGTGATGTTCGATGGTTCTTGTCGACTGTAACAAGACGTGATTTTCCGGCACAGGGATGTGTCAAAACTTTGTTGAGGCGAATGCCGTAACAAAATTTCAGGCAATAAAAAGCCCGCATAAAGCGGGCGTGTTCAGATTGTTATTGTTATTATTTATTTGAACGTTGTTGTCGCCAAGACAACTAAGCAGTTTGCTCGTTTGTTATTGTTATAATTCAAGGCGTTGAAGCCTTGTCCTCCTCATTACCGATTATTTAATCGGGCTCACTCCGTAAGCTGGAAAGAATTTTATATCATTAAAATTAGTGATGTCTATCAAAAAAAACGATTTTAGTTAAAAAATAGTTTCGGGTCGAAAACATATAAGAAAAACAATAGGATATAAACAATTAGTAATTGCTTATTTGGTAAATTGAACGGCAGTGTTTGCCAGCTGTAACTAGCTATTCAGGTTGCATTCAGTTTATTTCTAACCAAGTAAAAGAGTTGGGTTTTATTGGTTGCGTTTACGCTGTTCTTCTTCACGTATAAAAAAAACCAATCGTTCGTTGAGAATTGCCGATAAGTAATAATTGATTCCTGGCGATTTTTGAGCGAGCTTGATTTGTGTGATGGCGGCGTCGGTTTGGCCCATTGCATAATAATACTCAGCCAGATAGCGATGCGATTCGGCCGGTTGCTTCAAGTCGCTGTAGATCTGTGCCAGCAGTTTAAAATAGACGGGTTGCCGTTTTGTATTCGTGTCCAGCATTTGCAAAATTTGTCTGGCTTGTTCGGGTTTGCCGGCTTTCAGCAAAGCGGATAGGGTCTCGAGCTTGATCGCTTGGTTACCGGGGAATTGCTGCGTTGCTGCTTGATAGCGCGCTAAGGCATTTGAAAAGTTTTGTGCTTCCAATGCGCATCGAGCGTAAGCTGTTGCAAACTGAGGTTGCTCGGGATATTCCTGGGTCAATGCCTTGAAAATTCGTTCGGCTTCTTGGAAGTTTCTTGTGTTTAGATGGACAAGGCCCGTTCCGTAACGAGCCACTGCTCGTTGTTGTTGTGTGCCTTGACTAAGTCGTGGTTTGAAATAATTCAAAACCGGTGTGTAATCGTTGGCGCTAAGTACTCTGAGTTTTGCCCGTGTCAACAAATAACCCATTGAATCGGGATATTGCTGGTAGGGATATTTTTCGGCTCGGCCACGGGTGTCGGAGATCCGAGAAGAAGTTACCGGGTGAGTCCTTAAAAATTCGGGAATGCCCCGTCCATAATAACGACTGGATTGTTGCAAACGCTCAAAAAAAATCGGCATGCTACGCGGGTCGAAATTGGATGCCGCAAGCGTTTGCATACCGACCCGGTCGGCTTCCTGTTCGTTATCACGGGTAAAATCGATCTGAAACTGTATGCTGCCAGCTTGAACGGCCATGATCGCCGCTTGAGCGAGTTCCGGTGATTGTGTGCCGATCAAGATTGCCGCCAAAGTCGCCGCTGCGGTCGGTATGGACAGACGGCTGGCGGCTTCGAACGCACGGTAAAGATGGCGTTGAGTAACGTGAGCGATCTCATGTGCCATCACAGAAGCAAGTTCGCTTTCCGCCTCGGATGTCAATATCAGTCCCGAATTGATGCCGATATAACCGCCCGGTCCGGCGAAAGCATTGATCGCGTTATCCATGACCACGAAAAAATGAAACGGATTTCCCGGGGTGTCGCTGTTGGCAACCAGTTTCCGACCAATTCCTTCGATATATTGCTGTATTTCAGCATCCTGGCTGATGACGATTTGCGAATGCAGGCTTCGGTAAAATGCCTCGCCTAATTGTTGTTCCTGAGCAGGAGATATCAACGTGCCGGAAGAGTCGCCCATATCCGGTAATTCGATTTTGGTTATATCAGGCGCAAAAGGGCGGTTGCCTTGTAAAAACAAACTTAAAATTAATAATAAGGCCGGTTTTTTAATCATGCGCGATGTGACAAAAAGCTAACTGATTTTGTTCCACATGCGATTTCATCGAAATTATACGTAGATCAAAATTCGGCGCTGGGGCATTAACGGACGCCGTTAGTCTCCCACTTAAATTATGCTGGAATATTAAAAGTAGCCCAAAAAACATGGGGTTTAATTGCTGGAGTTAAGCATTCCCGGATATCGATAGCGTACGTTAAATAACACACAAATTCCAGCAATAAGACCGGTTTCAGTTACTTAAGAAAAAAGCTTTGCAACCCCCGCAAACTTTTCGGATCCAAGTATAATGAAATTTTTGCTGGCACAGGTTGAATGGTATGGACAGTAGTATTGCACTAACCGAATCCTATCGCTTTCGTCCCGGGGTTCGTTTTCCACCCGGCGCAACGCCAATGAACGGAGGTATCAACTTTTCGGTTTTCAGTCGTCATGCGAGCCTAGTTGAATTATTGCTTTATAAAGCTGCCGATAGTCCCGAGCCGTTTCAGATTATTTCGCTCGACCGTAAATCTCATCGCGCTTATTTTTATTGGCATGTGTTCGTCGAGGAGCTCCCTTTGGGAACACATTATACCTGGCGGACGGATGGTGCGAATGATACCGCCGAGAGCGGACGCCGCTTCAACATCCGCAAGGAACTGCTTGATCCTTGGGCGCGCGCTGTAACCGATGATATGTGGAATCGAAGTCTAGCTTGCGCCACTAATGATGCTGGTCATCATTCGTTTCGAGCCGTCGTTACCGACTCCCGATTCGATTGGGAGGGTGAGCAGTCCATCGAATGCGGGCTCGAAGGGGCAATTATCTATGAGTTACATGTTGGAGGCTTTACCAAAGATAAATCTTCGAAAACCAGTCATCCGGGTACATTTTCCGCCTTAATCGAAAAAATTCCGTATTTACAGGCTTTGGGTATAACGCATGTAGAATTGTTACCGGTGATGGCATTCGACGAACAGCATGTGCCGCCTGGGGTTCAAGCCAGAGGGCTTAAAAATTACTGGGGTTACAGTACGCATAGTTTTTACAGTCCTCATCCCGGCTTTTGCATAACGCCGGAATTAGGTACGCACGAGGAAGAGTTTAAAACATTGGTCAAAGCCATGCATGCGGCAGGTATTGGGGTTATTCTCGACGTAGTCTTCAATCATACCGCCGAAGGCGATGAAGAGGGGCCGTTAATTAATTTCAAGGGTTTGGCGAACGATATTTTTTATCACCTCGATGCTGACGACCGGAGGCGATATCTGGATTTCAGCGGCTGCGGAAATTCTCTCAATTGTAACCATCCGATGGTGACGGCATTCATTGTTCATTGTCTGGAATACTGGGTTGAGCAGATGCATGTCGACGGATTTCGCTTCGATTTGGCCAGCGTGTTTGCGCGGGGAGACAACGGTGTGCCGATGGATCATCCGCCGTTGCCATGGCGAATCGAGTCGTCCAGGCTGTTATCCGAATTACCTTTGATTGCCGAAGCATGGGATGCCGAAGGACTCTATCAAGTCGGTGCCTTTCCCGGAATGACCTGGTCGGAATGGAACGGTCGATACCGTGATGTAATTCGCCGCTTCGTCAGGGGCGATCCGGGTTTAATCGGGGCTGTCGCCACCAACATTGCCGGCAGTAGCGATCTCTACGCGGACGGCGATCGTTTGCCGGTGAACAGTATCAATTTTGTGACGTGTCATGACGGTTTTACGTTGCACGATTGGGTAACTTATGAGCATAAGCATAACGAAGCGAATGGCGAGGGGAATCGGGACGGCACCGACGATAACCTGAGTTGGAATTGCGGCGTCGAAGGCGAAACGTTCAACCGAAAAATTAATGAGTTGCGCCGGCAGCAAGCCAAAAATGTGTTGAGTTTGTTGATGTTAAGTCAAGGGGTGCCGATGTTAAACGCCGGTGATGAAGTGCTGCGTACTCAAGGCGGCAATAATAATGCTTGGTGCCAGGATAACGAAATTTCCTGGTTCGATTGGCATCTCGTTGAAAAAAATACCGATATGCTTCGTTTTGTCAAAGAATTGATTGCCTTGAGGCGCCGTCATGCGAGCCTGAATCGTAGCAGTTTTTTGACCGGCGAGATTATTCCGGCGCGCAATCTTCCGGATATCGTTTGGCATGATGCAGACCTCGGTGAGCCGGCATGGGATGATGAGCAGGTCCGGTTTTTAGCTTTTATGTTGGCGGGTTTAACCGTCGACGAAGAAGACTTATATGTCTTATTAAACATGTCGGATCATAAAATCGCCGCGCAATTACCCCCGGTTTCCGACCGGTTTTGGCATCTTGCTATCGATACCGCGCAAGTGTCGCCTTTGGATGCTGTCGAGAAGTCTGATCAATCCGTTTGGGTAGGTTTGGCTTGTGCTGTCGAGGCTCGGAGTATTATGGTTTTTGAGGCGCGAAGTAAATTGGTGAAAGGTGAAAGGTGAAAGGTGAAAGGTGAAAGGTGAAAGGTGAAAGGTGAAAGGTGAAAGGTGAAAGGTGAAAGGTGAAAGGTGAAAGGTGAAAGGTGAAAGGTGAAAGGTGAAAGGTGAAAGGTGAAAGGT